>NZ_JBMDKC010000108.1:0-18962 GCF_057809515.1 Bacillus sp. FG16 | reverse complement strand
TTCAAAGAACTACTTGGTCGCTCATTTGCGACTTCCTTATGTTAACATCTTCATTAGTTAATGTCAACTAAGTTTTTTATTTCGTTTGCCGCTTTCGACGTTAATGTCATCGGCGACTTGTCCTATATTACACTTCTAAACCTTAATCGTCAACATGTTTTTCTAAAAAAATATAAAAAGGCTTATCCCCTTTAAAATAAGCCTTTTTATCATATACCATTCTATTCATTTATTATTTTTCTATAATTGGTAACGAGACAATAAACTGAATAATACCATCCTCATATTCCGCTCGAATACTGCCACCTTGCAACTCAACAATACTTTTCGCAATCGCAAGCCCAAGTCCAGAACCTTCTGTTACTCTACTTCGAGATTGATCCTTCTTATAGAAACGTTCAAACAAACTCCCTAACTCTTCTCTCGTAAACTCTTCACTATGATTCGCAATTACAATTTGTATATTCCGGCGCTGCCTTTGAAGAGAAACTTTTATCTCCCCATCATCTTTACTATACTTAATCGCGTTCATTAATAGATTATCAAATACACGGACCATCTTTTCCGAATCAATCGCTGCATAAGTACGTTCCTCAGAAAACTTCTTAACAAACGTAAGCCCATGCTCTTCTGCCTGCGGCACTAACTCTTCTATTAATTGCTCGAGTAACTCATTTATACAAACCTCTTGTTTTTCTAATATAACTTGCTCATTTGTTAACTTCGTATACTCAAATAAATCTTCTATTAAATTCTTTAACTGCTCCGACTTTGCAAAAGCAATTCTCGTATACTCATCATGTTGTTCTTTATTTTCATATTTAGAATCTCTAAGTAATCGCAAGTAACCCATAATAGAAGTCAGCGGTGTACGTAAATCGTGAGATACATTCGTAATAAGCTCATTCTTCTGCTTCTCTAATTTACGTTCCTTTTCTATATTATTCATAAGCTCTTCCGCCATATTATTAATATTCTCAGTTAAAGACGCAATCTCATCTTCACCTTTCTTCTCAATGCGGTACGCTAAGTTTCCTTTTTCTATTTCCTTTACACCTTCTGCCATTGCTTCAATCTGCTTCATCTTTCTCTTTGTTATATAGAAGAAAGAGAAAATGAATACAAGGACACCAATTAAAAATGGGAATGGTCCTTCTTGTGTGTCATACATTACCTCTCCCTCTGGAATTCCGCTAACAAACATGTACAAATTCTTTCCTTCAATAGTAATAGGTGAAAAAGATATAAACTCTTTTCTTGTACTTTCAAATACATTTCTACCATCTGTATAATTAATCGCAAATGACGCTGCATTACGAATTGTATTGTGCAAATCAATTTGTTCTTCTTGTGCCTGCTTTGTTTTATATAAAACTTTACCACTTTCATCAGTAACCAATATCTTTAAAGCTCTAGACCCTTGTTCTAAATTTTGGTTCTCCATTTCAATCATATTTGATATGGCTTCTAATTTATTTTCATGAACCGAACTATTTGCCGCTCCTTGAGCCTGATGATTAATTTGTTCCATACCAGCCCGATAATCAATCGTAGCCTCCCGATTCGCATTCTCAAAAAACGGCGCTGCTGCCTTTGCTGACAAAAGCCCTAATAAGGCACAAGCAGTAAACGCAGTAATAAGTTGAATTCGTACACTTCGTTTCACACTTTTTACTATCTTTCCAATCAATTCTCGGATTTTCCTAACATAAGTAAACGGATTAAATATCTTTTTCAATCTTATACCCCACTCCCCATACTGTTTTTATATATCTAGGCTTCCTTGGATTCTCCTCAATCTTTTCACGTACTTTTCGAATATGCACCATTACAGTATTATCAGACTGGAAAGATCGTTCGTTCCACACCTTTTCATAAATTTGCTCCGCACTAAACACCATACCTGGATTTCTAGCTAGCAATTCTAAAATTGAAAATTCCCTCGGGGTTAGTTTCACTTCTTCTCCCTCTACAATAACTTTATGGGTCGAGATGTTTATTTTCATCTCTCCAATTTCTAGCTCGTCCTCATTTTGAATAGCAAAACCATTCATTTTCATATAACGGCGTAACTGAGATTTAATTCGTGCAATTAACTCTAATGGATTAAAGGGCTTCGTTACGTAATCATCTGCTCCTGTTGTTAATCCTAAAATCTTATCCATATCTTGCGTTTTCGCAGAAAGCATAATAATAGGCATCTCTTTCGATTCTCTTACTTTCATACACATATGAATACCATCTACTTTCGGCATCATAATATCTAATACGACTAGATGCACTTCATTTTCTTCCAGTAAACGTAGCCCTTCTTCTCCGTCCCCTGCTTGTAATACTTTATATCCTTCATTCTTTAAATAGATTGTAATTAAATTCCGAATTTCTTTTTCATCATCTACGACAAGTATTGTTTCGTGTGCCACAATATCTCCCCCATTACTTTTTTAATCCCTAACTTCTATTATAGGAAAACTTCTGAAGAAAAACGCTCGGAAATCCTTAAGATTTTCTGAAGACGCAAAAAAGGTCTAGACTCCCCTTAAGTCTAGACCTTTTAAAAAACCCCTTTTATTTACGAACGTAGATGAAATATAGTACGAATAAAACTCCCATAACATACATAATCGGATGAACCTCTTTACGACGACCACTCACAACCATTGTAATTGGATAGAAGATAAATCCAATCGCAATCCCAGTTGCGATACTATACGTAAGTGGCATAGAGATAATTGTAAAGAATGCTGGTACTGCAATCTCGAATTTCTTCCAATCAATTTCCCCTAAGGAAGAAACCATCAATATTCCTACAATAATTAAAGCTGGTGCCGTTACAGCTGGCGTTACAACACTTAGTAATGGCGAGAAGAATAGTGCCAGTAAGAAGAATCCTGCTGTTACAACTGCTGTAAATCCAGAACGTCCTCCCGCTGCTACCCCTGCAGACGATTCAATGTAAGACGTTGTTGTTGATGTACCCAAGATCGCACCAATTACAGTCGCAATCGCATCTGCAAATAATGCTTTTCCTGCACGTGGTAATTTATTGTTCTTCATTAATCCAGCTTGATTCGCAACCGCTACAAGCGTACCTGCTGTATCAAAGAAATCGATAAAGAAGAACGTTATAATAACAATCCCCATTTGAACTGTAAAAATATCTCCGAAGTGCGTTAACGCCACGCCGAACGTTGGTTCTAGACTCGGTATTGCTCCCACTACAGCTTTCGGAGTATCAATTAATCCTGTTGCCACTCCTAAGATCGCTGTAAGAATCATACCGTAAAATACTGCACCATTAACTTTCTTAATCATGAAGATGATTGTCGTAACAACCCCGAAGATTGCTAGTAACGTTGTGCCCTTTGTTAAGTCCCCCAACCCAACAAGAACAGCATCATTTTTCACGATAATTCCGGCATTTTGGAATCCAAGGAAAGCAATGAATAATCCAATACCTGCTGCTACTGCAAACTTTAACTCCGATGGAATTGCATTAATGATTTTTTCACGAATACCTGAAGCAGTAAGAATAATAAAGATAATACCTGACATTAATGTTCCGGCAATGGCCGTTTGCCACGGAATCCCCATCGTTAACACTGCTGTATAAGCAAAGAACGCGTTAATTCCCATACCTGGCGCTAAAGCAATTGGATACTTCGCGAAAATACCCATAATTAACGAACCGATTGCTGCCGCTAATGCCGTAGCAACGAATACTGCACCTGGATCCATCCCTGTACCTGCTGGTAACCCTTTAACATTTCCAAGCGACAGCGTAGCAGGATTGACAAATAGTACGTAAGCCATAGATAGAAATGTCGTTAACCCTGCTATGAACTCTGTTTTATAATTTGTACCGAGTTCATCAAACTGAAAATAGCGTTTCATCTTACGTTTCCCCCGTTATATGATTACTCGCCGTATTTCTCCTAGCCCTCTTTTATCCCGAGAAATAAAAAAGGCTTCCATTGCATATATACATGGAAGCGTTCTATAAACAAAGACAAGTTTCCCCTCATCTTTATACAAACGCCTCGTAGTCAAGCCATTTACGGTAGCTAGGTAGAAACTTTCGGGCCATATCCCCGATATTATACGACGGCATAATATTCACTTTTCGTTTGAATTACATACTCATATTAACTCTTGAATGTATTTTTGTCAATTTAAAAGCGAACATTTTTATATTTTTTTATATTTTCGTTCGTATTAACAACGAAAACAAAAAGATCCATCTATTCATGAATGATAGATGGATCTTTTTTATTACAATACTATTCCCACTCAATAGTTGCTGGTGGCTTACTCGTTACATCATACACGATACGGTTAACGTGTTTTACTTCGTTTACGATACGAACAGAGATTTTCTCTAGTACGTCCCAAGGGATACGTGCCCAGTCAGCTGTCATACCATCGATCGATGGTACTGCACGGATACCTACTGTGTAATCGTAAGTACGCTCGTCACCCATAACACCTACGCTACGCATACCAGGAAGCGCCGTGAAGTATTGCCAGATTTCGCGGTCTAATCCTGCTTTAATAATTTCTTCACGTAAAATCGCATCAGATTCACGAACGATTTCTAATTTCTCTTCTGTGATTTCACCTAATACACGAATACCAAGACCAGGACCTGGGAATGGTTGACGCCATACGATTTCATCAGGAATTCCTAGTTCAGATCCTAATACACGTACTTCATCTTTAAATAACGTATTTAAAGGCTCAATTAATTTGAACTGCATGTCTTCTGGAAGTCCACCAACGTTATGGTGAGATTTAATTGTTTGTGCAGTTGCTGTACCACTCTCAACGATATCTGTGTAAAGTGTACCTTGTGCTAGGAAGTCCATACCTTGTAATTTAGATGCTTCATCATCAAATACGTAAATGAATTCGTTACCGATGATTTTACGTTTTTGTTCTGGATCTTCTACACCTTTTAACTTGTTCATGAAACGTTCTTGTGCATCCACTTTAATAACGTTCATATGGAAGCCTTCGCTAAATGTTTTCATAACGCCTTCTGCTTCACCTTTACGAAGTAAGCCGTGGTCAACGAAAATACATGTTAACTGATCACCGATTGCTTTATGAATTAATACTGCTACAACAGAAGAGTCTACGCCGCCACTAAGTGCACATAGTACTTTTTTGTCTCCAACAGTTTCACGAATCTTTTCTAATTCTACTTCGATAAAGTTCTCCATGTTCCATCCTTCAGAACAACCACATACGCCGAATACGAAGTTTTTAATTAAATCGTTACCGTGCTCAGAGTGACGTACTTCTGGGTGGAATTGTACACCGTATAAGTTTTTCGCTTCATTGCTCATACCAGCAATTGGGCAAGACTCACTTGTTGCGTCTACTACGAATCCTTCAGGTAAACCAGTTACTAAGTCGCCATGGCTCATCCATACAACTTGCTCTTCTGGAAGGTTCGCATATAATTTTGATTCGTTCTCTACTTTAAGAACAGCTTTTCCGTACTCACGGTGGTTGGCACGCTCTACTTTACCACCGAAGTGTTGTGTCATAAGCTGCATACCGTAACAAATACCGAAGATCGGTAAACCTAGTTCGAAGATTTTTTCATCACAATGTAATGCACCTTCACCGTATACACTATTTGGTCCACCAGAGAAAATAATCCCTTTTGGATTCATTGCTTTAATTTCTTCTGCAGTAATTGTATGTGGATGAAGTTCACTGTATACACCGAACTCACGAATTCGACGTGCTATTAACTGATTGTATTGACTTCCAAAATCTAAAACGATAATTGTATCGTGTTGTTTCTTCAAAATAATCACCCCAACGTTAGTTCTCGTATATAAATATTTTCACCAATTTGGCGAAAAGCATTACCAATATAATAAAAAAAGCCAGTCCTCCGCCTCTAGTCTCATAACAAAGAAAAGGCAGGGGTCTGGCTTTATAAAGAAAGATAGTCTCCGC
This sequence comes from Bacillus sp. FG16, assembly GCF_057809515.1. Lineage (NCBI taxonomy): Bacteria > Bacillati > Bacillota > Bacilli > Caryophanales > Bacillaceae > Bacillus > Bacillus sp. FG16. The sequence goes on along the minus strand of NZ_JBMDKC010000108.1, from coordinate 12,989 downwards.
TCTTTATAAATATAAGACACACTGCCTTCATAGTCAGGTTGTTTACGGTAACCCGGTAGAGACTCTCAAACCATATCATTGAGGATATATGAAGGATCGTTTTATATTATCTTCCTAGATTCTAACAATGAAGTATCAATATGGTCAAGAGAGAAAGCGACAAAATTCTACAGAAATTAAATTCTCTCTCACTATATCACCTTTATTATCATTAACTATTTAGTTTTCACAATCAAGATACAGTAAAAATTCACCATTTTTATAAATCAGGTTAAAAACAAAATATATTACTCAAAATCAGCTTTTTGCAATTTAACTTCTCATATACGATATTCGTGCACTCCAATGAAATCCTTTAAATATAAAGGCTTATTTAATCGGCAGACTATTTATTAAATCATGCAAATTATTAAAATTCAGCTCTTCAAGTTGCCTCATCATGCCCACAGAGTAACATGACTCATATCCATTTTTTTCAATAGAGAGAATGAAAGATTCCATACCTTTTATTCTCTTCATTTCAAGAAAATCCATTCTTGATGGATTTTCTTGAAATGTTAAGTAAGCATTAATTGCTTTATAAAATAATTCTTTCTTAACTTTTCTTCCAACAGAAATCTGCCTGTAATTATCCACATTTTTAACAATACTTACTCCCGTTATCCTAACATGATTAGATTTATTTAAATTTATAATCCTTTCTTTTTTATCATTCATTTCCAATCGATAACGTTTAAGCAACTTAGAAACTTCATTAATAATTACATCTTTTATCGATAAATAGTCCTCAATATATTTGAATGAAATTGTCAAATCGTCGGCATATCTTGTGTATATCACATTATTAAGTTGCAGCTTTTTCAACTTACCATATAATATATTATCAAACTCTTTTAGGTATATATTTGCTAGTGCCGGTGAAGTAATCAAACCTAACGGTAGACCTTTAGAAGAGATGGAACATACTTCTATCAACTTCTTCAGCTCTACCCGTCCGTACTTAATTACATTTTCTTCAGTTTTATTAAGCTCATAATAAAGCGTTTGGAGTAAAATTTTATGATCAATATTATTAAAAATTTTTTTTATGTCTATACATATAAAAATATCATTATACATATGCGATTTAGCATTATAAAATATTGATGTTCCTTTAATATAAGCTTTGGAAAATTTAGAAAACATGAGTTTTTCATTTAAAATCCGATTAATTTGAGAGTGTTTTTCCCTAACCGATTCATCATTATAAGTAATAATTTTTCTAACCTTATTCTTACGCTTTATATATTTTTCTTTATACCATTCATTTTGCATTTTCACGAATCTAACACCCCCAGATTCGATTCTAATCTACCAACCGCAGAAGAATATTTACTAATAGCACCTAAAAACTCAGTACGCATAGTTAATGTTTCTCCATCATTTTTTGGTATTTCAATAAAATCTATACCTTTTAATACATAGACAAAATATGAAATTGCAACTTTTTGAACTACATCTATACCTAATATTTTCAAGTCGAACTTTTCTATACTTTCAATACCAGACTCATTTTTCAAAGTTTCCATCATAATCTTTTTAAATTCCCTATCCAACTCATTTGTAAAATACCTAATCGAGCGGGCCGCTCTCAATTTCCTTTTAATTACATCAATACTTATTATTGACATAAGTAAAGAAATTAAAACTTTTGGCGTTAGAAAAACATTCCCTTTTCCATTTACTATTTCATAGTAAACATGCCCTTCTTTTTTTTCCTGTTTTAATTCAACTTTTTTAAATATTATTTTTAATGGCTCATTTCGTAATTTAGGTAATAGCTTGGTTTGTAGATTAATAGGTATTTCATTCCCAACAAAATACGTATGATATTTACTTTTATTTTCAGAGATCTTTATTTTTTTAACTCGCGGGTAATAAACAATATTTTCCATATTGTATTTAGGGAAAAATTCATTATTAAAAGCTAATTTAATGAACCCTGAAATAAACTCTTCCTCTACACCATAATAATCAGGAGTAAGCAAAAGAATTTTTTGTGCAATGAATTTATTACCAGAAAACAAGCCCAATTCTGCAGCTGTAGAAATGCTCTCATGTACAATAATAATTTGTTCACTCATTAAGCCTGTCAAAACTTCAATATCTTTTAAAGCTTCTAAATTTATATCCTTATAATTTAGCAAGGAATCATCTTTACGAAAACAAAAATTATCCTCTAAAATTAGACATTTAAACATTGGATTTATTTCTTCTATAAACTTTCTTAGTACTTTTCTCTTATCAAGATTAACTTGATTCCCTTTATCATAAAAACTCCCACATAAAAAAAAACCTGCAAAGGTTCAGGTATGTTAGCATGATTTTTAAATACATATTTTATAGTATCATTATTCAAGTCTTTAACCTCCAACGATAAAAAGAGCCCTACTTAAATTTTCCAATAAATTTATTGCATATGCTTTTTCCTTTTTCATGTTCTGAGCCGGAGCAAAGATTTGCGTAGGCTCATGGTTATGGAAAATGAAAATGCATTTCTCACAATTAAGACGCAAGTCTTGAAAATTTAACATTTTCTCAATGCATTAACCTTAAACGCTAAGGTAGCTAAAAGCTGTTCTAGGGCTCAAGTTTATTTTAACATACTAAAAATTTTTTTCAAATAGACTAAGCTTATTAAATACAAGATCAATTTTTTTCTGTATTGTTTTACTTGTATATACACCATGTATATCTTCTGAGGATATGTCATATCCTTCCGTTTCCAGAATTTCGCGAAAATCTCCATTACGATAAAAGCTAGATAAGACAATATATTTAATAATTTGTCTTTTCTTTCTAAATCCCTTATTTTGATCCGCAAGATTTTCCTTCTCTATAATTAAATTTAACAAAACAATGAAATCATAAAAACTAATCGTAATATCAGCTTTAGTCACTATATCAATTTGCTTAAAATAATCCAAAATTTCATCTTCAAAGGGTAACTTCGGAATAAAAAAACTTTTATTTTCAATTTTAAACTCAAAAATTTGTTCCTCTTCAGCCTTATATAATTTCTTTAAAGCTTCGATTACCAAAGAAAAATCTTTTTCATTAAATTGCGCGATTAGACCTACAATATCCGCATCTGTTAAATACACCCTCCGTCCATATTCATCACCAAATATGAATTTGGTATGAAACTGTTTAAGAGTAATAAATTCTATCTTCTCCTTAGAGGATTTTAAAGATGTACGGGGGTAAAAGAAATATGATGAGTCAGTCTCTTGAGTCCGCTTACTTTTATATAATCCATCTAAATATTTCAACCAATTCGAATCCACTCTTTTAATCTCCTTTTCTGTAAATAGCGACTTAAACATAATCTCTAATTAATAATAAAAATTTTCTATTCAATTATAAAATACATATGTAAAAAAAAACATAATCCATTTTAAAGATAACTCTTCCACCCGTATTTTTAAGCTAATCAGCTTAAAACCTTTAAATATATATTTAAACAACAAAAGACTACCTCCTCTCATCAAGGAAGTAGCCTTCTTCTAATTAACTATTTATAAATTGCACAGCTTTACAGAGTGATGCTTATTACATCATTCCGCCCATACCGCCCATGCCCATGCCGCCCATGTCAGGCATTGCTGGTGCATTTGGTGCTGGCTTGTCAGCTACTACAGCTTCAGTTGTTAAGAACATAGCTGCAACAGATGCTGCGTTTTGAAGTGCAGAACGAGTTACTTTAGCTGGATCTACGATACCAGACTCAAGCATGTTAACCCATTCGCCAGTAGCTGCGTTGAAACCAACGCCTACTTTTTCGCCTTTTAGACGCTCTACAACTACAGATCCTTCTAGACCAGCGTTGATTGCGATTTGACGAACTGGCTCTTCTAGTGCGCGAAGTACGATGTTGATACCTGTTGCTTCGTCGCCTTCAGCTACGATAGAAGCTACTTTCGTGTATACGTTCATAAGTGAAGTACCACCACCTGCAACGATACCTTCTTCTACTGCTGCACGAGTTGAGTTAAGTGCATCTTCAATGCGAAGTTTGCGCTCTTTTAACTCAGTTTCAGTTGCTGCACCGACTTTAATTACTGCTACGCCACCTGCAAGTTTCGCAAGACGCTCTTGTAATTTTTCACGATCGAATTCAGAAGTTGTTTCTTCTAATTGCGCACGAATTTGACCAATGCGAGCTGCGATTTGCTCTGTATTTCCAATACCTTCAACTACAGTTGTGTTTTCTTTTGTAACAACAACTTTACCAGCACGTCCTAAAGATTCAACTGTAGCAGATTTTAAGTCACGACCTAATTCTTCAGTGATTACTTCGCCACCAGTTAAGATTGCGATATCTTCTAGCATTGCTTTACGACGGTCACCAAATCCAGGAGCTTTAACAGCTACTACATTGAATGTACCACGAAGTTTGTTCACTACTAATGTAGCTAAAGCTTCGCCTTCTACATCTTCAGCAATGATAAGAAGTGGTTTACCTTGTTGTACCACTTGCTCTAATACTGGTAAGATTTCTTGGATGTTAGAAATCTTTTTGTCAGTAATTAAGATGTATGGGTTATCAAGAACTGCTTCCATTTTGTCAGAATCAGTAATCATGTAAGGAGATGCATATCCACGATCAAATTGCATACCTTCTACTACGTCTAATTCTGTTGTGAATCCTTTAGACTCTTCTAAAGTAATAACGCCGTCGTTACCAACGCGCTCCATTGCTTCAGCGATTAATTGACCTACTTCTTCGTCAGCTGCAGAAATAGCAGCTACTTGTGCGATAGAAGATTTGCCTTCGATTGGTTTAGAAATCGTTTTTAATTCTTCAATTGCAGCAGTAACAGCTTTTTCGATACCTTTACGAAGACCCATTGGGTTAGCACCAGCTGTTACGTTTTTAAGACCTTCACGAATCATAGCTTGCGCTAATACAGTTGCAGTTGTTGTTCCGTCACCAGCTACATCGTTTGTTTTGCTAGCAACTTCTGCTACTAATTTCGCACCCATGTTTTCGAATGCATCTTCTAATTCGATTTCTTTTGCGATTGTTACACCATCATTTGTAATAAGTGGTGAACCAAATTTTTTCTCAAGTACAACGTTACGACCTTTTGGTCCAAGCGTTACTTTTACTGCGTTTGCAAGAGTGTCGACACCGCGAAGCATCGAACGACGTGCTTCTTCACTAAATTTAATATCTTTTGCCATAATAATTGACCCCCTTGGATTTTTTAAGATTTATATAATTAACCGATAACTGCTAAAATGTCACTTTCACGTAAAATCAAGTAGTCTGTACCTTCATATTTCACTTCAGTACCTGCATATTTTGAGAAGATGATAAGATCACCTGCTGCTACCTCTAAAGCAACACGCTCACCATTTTCAAGCACTCGACCAGTACCTACTGCAACAACTTTACCCTCTTGTGGTTTTTCTTTTGCAGTATCTGGTAATACAATACCACTTGCTGTTTTTTCTTCTGCTTGAACAAGCTCAATTACAACGCGATCACCTAATGGCTTTAGCATGAACAATAACCTCCTCATTTTGTTATGTAAATTTTATTTATTAGCACTCAAGTCACCCGAGTGCTAACACACTTATAATAATAAATAATCTCAATTTCTTTTGCAAGTAAAAAAATCATAATTTTTTCGCAAATTACTATATAAACTTTCTATATAGAATACTGCCTTTACTATATGAATCGTTGTTTCCCCTACTCGTATGTTACAATATGAAAGACACCCTAAGTTGTTTTCGCTAAACGTACAACTTTTTCCTGTCTCCTACTTTAATTTCAAATACGGATTTACAAAAAAATCATAATTCGAATGAAAGTTTATATCGTAGATAACATATTTACATGTTATCCTACCTCATCTCATACACTAGAGTTAGAAAGGATGGTTAAACTATTTGAAGAAACAATACTGGTGGATTATCGTTACATACATTTTAATGCAGTTATCTGGAATTGTTGGATTACCACTTCTCCTAAAAACAGGACTCTATGATAATAGAGGATTTACCATGGAGGAAAAAGGACAAATCATAACGGGACACTGGGCGATTATTAGCTTCTTTGTTGCATTATGTATCGTTCTTTGGTTACTTAGAACAGACATTCGTGACAGGCATTTAGATGCAATGCGCTCTTCTGTTCCAGCTACTATTGGATGGATTTTCATCGGCTTCTTCTTGGCTTTCTTTTCACAAATAGTTGCCGGTATGATCGAGATGCAGCTGCTAGGAATTAAACAAGGTTCAGAAAATACAATGAAACTGATGGAAATTGCAAGAACGACACCTTGGTTCCTTATTGTCGTATCTATAATCGGACCTATCTTGGAAGAAATCGTATTTAGAAAAATTTTATTTGGTACACTTTATAAGAAGTTTAACTTCTTTATTGCAGCTATCATTAGTTCGCTTGTATTTGCAGCAATCCATTTTGATTTTACTCACTTATTGGTATACACTGCTATGGGGCTCGTATTCGCCTTCTTATATGTGAAGACGAAGCGTATTATCGTTCCGATTGCAGCTCATGTTGCGATGAATACATTAGTCGCTATTGGGCAAATTTTTATGAGCAATGAGCAAATTCAAGAAATGATTAAAGAAGCTGAAAAAATGCAAGGCTTTATCGGAGGATTTTTTGTATGAGAAACTCACCATTGTTCATGGCTGCACTATACTTCCTTCTTGGATGTATCTTTACACGCTTCGCCATTACGAACGTGACAGATACAATCTGGAATGTGTGGACAATACTATTTGCAGTTATGGCAACAATTGATTTTAATTTGGCACTTCGCCTTATATTAGTTAAATTCACAAAGAAGAAACAATAATAAAACGCAGAGGTCGCTTCCTCTGCGTTTTATTGTGGATAGTTTTTCAAAAAGTAAACTAATGTTTGTAACTCTACAGCTAAATCAATATGATGAATTCTAATATTCTCTGATACGTTTAATCGTGCTGGTGTGAAATTCAAAATACCATGCACGCTCGTTTCAGCTAATCTATCTGCTACAGCTTGTGCTACTGTAGCCGGTACTGTTAATATTGCCACTTGTATATCATTTGATAATCTCTCTTCTAATTCATCTAAATGGTATACAGGAATGCCCCCGATTTCTGTTCCAACTTTCTCTTCACTAACATCAAATGCCATTTCAATTTTTGTATTATTGTTTTTCGTGAAATTATAATGTAAGAAAGCGGTCCCTAAATTACCTACTCCAATAAGTGCTACACGCGTTATATCATCTTGATCAAGTGTTTCGCGGAAAAATGATAATAAATAATTTACGTTATATCCATATCCCTTTTTCCCTAACGCTCCAAAATACGAAAAATCTCTTCGTATTGTTGCGGAATCTACTTTTACCGCTTCACTCAATTCGGCCGATGAAACACGCTGCTTACCAGAAAGAGATAAGTTTTGGATAAATCGATAGTATAGAGGCAATCTTTTAGCAGTGGCTTGTGGAATCTTTTGCTGATCCATATGACCTCTCCTCTCTTCCTATCTTTATTCATATACTTTAATCAAATACAGAAGTTTAGCACTCATTAAATTCCTTGTATAATAAAGAGAAGAAGTATTCTCTCTTATTTTAAACTATACACTATTTTTAGTATGATTGAGAAATATAAACATGGCAAAGTTAAGAAATTATTTGAGGTGAAAACATTGATTTTATTACAAGTAAATGGACTTTCGAAATTATACGGTGCAGAAACAATTCTTGCAAACATAAAATTGGAAGTACAAACAAAAGATCGTATCGCATTAGTTGGAAGGAATGGAGCTGGAAAATCTACATTATTAAAAATTATCGCTGGTGAGTTATCACATGATGGTGGCGAAATTATAAAACCGAAAGATGTCTCAATCGGGTATTTAGCTCAAAATACCGGTCTAGAAACGTCTTTAACAATTTGGGATGAAATGCTAACCGTCTTTACCCACTTACAGCAAATGGAGACAAAACTTCGAAGGCTTGAGCAAGAAATGGGCAAAGAAGAAAACTTTTCAAACGAAGCTATATATGAAAGATTGTTAGCTGATTATGACCAATTGCAACTCAATTATAAAGATCAAGGTGGATATCAATATGAAGCGGATATTCGCTCCATTTTAAGCGGCCTTGGCTTCCCAGTTGAAACGCACCAGACGACGATTTCTACTTTAAGCGGTGGGCAAAAAACAAGATTAGCTCTTGGGAAATTATTATTAACAAAACCAGACTTACTTATTTTGGACGAGCCTACAAACCATTTAGACATCGAAACATTAACATGGCTTGAGCAATATTTACAAGGTTATCCTGGCGCAATATTAATCGTTTCACATGACCGTTATTTCTTAGACAAACTCGTTACACAAGTATATGAAATTTCGAATAAAGAAAGCAGACGATTTGTTGGTAACTACAGTAAATATTTAGACTTAAAATCAGCCTTATACGAGCAAGAAATGAAACGTTACGAAAAACAACAAGATGAAATCGCAAAACTTGAGGACTTCGTTCAAAAGAATATAGCTCGCGCCTCTACAACGAAACGTGCTCAAAGTCGCCGTAAACAACTAGACAGAATGGAATTATTAACGAGACCATTAGGTGATTCTAAGTCAGCATCATTCCACTTCGATATTGAAAAGCAAAGTGGAAATGATGTTTTACAAGTAAAGGATGCAACCATTGGCTATGATGAGGACCCTATAATTGAAAACGTAACTATGCGCTTAACTCGCGGAGATAGTGTTGCTTTAGTTGGTCCAAACGGAATTGGGAAATCTACATTATTAAAATCTATTGTGAATAAGTTACCACTATTAAATGGTGATGTTTCTTTCGGATCAAATGTATCTGTTGGTTATTATGATCAAAAGCAAGCAAACTTAACATCTTCTAAACGGGTTTTAAATGAACTATGGGATGAATATCCACTGCAACCTGAAAAAGAAATCCGTACTATACTTGGGAATTTTTTATTCACAGGAGATGATGTACTGAAACCAGTATCTTCCCTTAGTGGTGGACAAAAAGCTCGATTAGCTCTTGCGAAACTTATGATGCAAAAGTCAAATTTATTAATTCTGGATGAGCCTACGAACCACCTTGATTTAAATAGTAAAGAGATTTTAGAGAATGCTTTAATTGATTATCCAGGGACTCTTCTATTTGTCTCACATGACCGCTACTTTATTAACCGTGTAACAACGACTGTGGTTGAGTTATCAACAGAAGGTGCACAGGAATATTTAGGGGATTACGATTACTATGTGGAGAAGAAAAATGAAATGATTGAACGCGCAGCATTTGAACAACAAGAACAGCAAGAAAATCAGGCACCTGTTCAAAAAACTGTAGCTCAAGAAAAATTAAATTATCTCGAAGAAAAAGAGCGTAAACAATTAGAACGTCAACGCACTCGAAAAATTGAAGAACTAGAACAAAACATCGTAAACTTAGAAGAAGAAATTGCTACGTTAGAAGATCAACTTTGCTTACCAGAAATATATGCAGATTATGAAAAAGCGAGTGAAATTACAACTAAAAAACAAACGCTACAAGAACAACTTGAAACTTGTATGGCAGAATGGGAAGAGCTACATGTATAAGAGTATTTAATAAATAAGGAAGATGTCTCATCAGTCATGATTTCTGACTATGCGACATCTTTTTTTAAGTACATAAATAATTTTTTGAATATATCAATGGTAACTCGGGATATATCAACGATTTTTCAAATACATCTATCGTAACCTTATATATATAAACGATTCGACACGAAATATCGATTTACCGACAAGGATTGACAATATCAGCACCCTCTATAATGGAGGGATATTTCAAAATGTTTTTCAGGGATATCTTCTTACTTTTTATTTCCCGAAAAACAATACATTCAAAGGTCAGACTTCATCTAGTTTATCCACAAACTTATACACATATCCACCTTTATAAAATAGCTACTAAAACAGCTTTTCCACATTATCCACAACTAACAAAAAAGTTATCAACACTTCGTATACACAACAAAACCCACATTATCAACAGATAATATGGGTTTTATCCACAAGCTGTGGTTAATTATGTGCATAACTATGCTTCAATATCTAATCCTGGATTCGCATTTAAGGCTAATGTTGCACGCTTGCCTTGTTCATACGCAATTGTCCCTGCCGCTGCAATCATTGCTGCATTATCTGTGCATAAAGATAGCGGTGGAATAATTAGTTCAATGTTTTCTTTTTGTGCAAATTCCTCTTCTAATCGCGCACGAAGTCCTTTATTAGCAGCTACTCCACCAGCAAGAAGTAATTGCTTTACATTATAAGCTTCTGCTGCACGAGCTGCTTTCGTTACAAGTACATCTATTACACTTTCTTGGAAACTTGCCGCTAAATCTTCTGGTTTAATTTCTATACCACGTTGTTTCGCGTTATGCACAGTGTTGATAACTGCTGATTTCAATCCACTAAAGCTAAAATCATATGAATTCGGTTCTAGCCATGCACGAGGCAAATCAATTGTTGGTTCTCCTTCATGTGCAAGACGATCAATATGCGGACCACCTGGATATGGCATAGATAACGTACGAGCTACTTTATCATATGCTTCTCCAGCTGCATCATCTCGCGTTTCACCAATTACTTCAAATGAACCATGTTCTTTCATATAAACAAGTTCTGTATGCCCACCAGATACAACAAGTGATAATAGCGGGAATTGAACTTCTTTTACTAAACGGTTCGCATAAATATGACCAGCAATATGATGAACACCGACTAGCGGAATATCATGTGCAAAAGCTACTGCCTTCGCTGCATTTACCCCAATTAGAAGTGCTCCTACTAAACCAGGCCCTTCTGTTACAGCAATTGCATCAATATCATCAAATGTGATATTTGCTTCTTTTAAAGCTTCTTCTAACACAACTGTAATTTCTTCTACATGATGACGGGATGCAATCTCTGGTACAACCCCGCCAAAACGTTTATGACTTTCGATTTGTGATGCAACGACATTCGCAATAATTTCCGTTCCATTTTTAACAACCGCTACCGCTGTTTCATCACAGCTCGTTTCAATCCCAAGTATAATCGTATTTTTTTCCATTATATATTCACCCACATTACAAGACCATCTTCCTGATTGTCTGCATAGTATCGTTTACGAATTCCACCATTTTGAAATCCGTATTTTTTGTATAACTGCTTTGCTACTTCATTTGATACACGTACTTCAAGCGTCATTGTTTTTACTCCTAGTTCTTTCGCTTCTGAAATAACTGCTTTCAATAAGGCATCTCCTAATTTTTGACCTCGGTATTCTGGCAAAATAGCTATATTTGTTATATGTGATTCATCAATAATTATCCACAATCCACAATATCCGATTACACGACCATCTTTTTCTAACACAATATAATGTGCATGTTCATTCATCGTTATTTCACGGTGAAAGGCATCTGCAGTCCAAGGAGTTGAAAAAGATACTTCTTCAATAGCTACAATTTGAGCAATATCATCAAGTTCCATCTTTCTAAATATCATATCCATCTTCTGCAAGGCCCCTACTTGTTTTGACTTTCCAACCACTTTGTTTCAGCTTCAGCTAAACGAAGATAGCTTGGAACAAACGTATGCACATCTTGTTCTTCTTTTTGTAATCCTAAGAATGCTAGCTCACTTGGTCTTGGATTATTTTTAGTAAAAGGAGCGAATACAGCTTGATCACCTAAATGTTCTATAATTGTTTCTTTATGCAATTTAACATCATTACCGATAAATAAAACAGGCTGTCCTTTATCTTTTAACATTTGCAACCAGTCCACAATAAGAATAATTCGGTCTTCTTCTATTGAAGTTAACTGCTCTCCTTCATATGTATATAATCCAGTATAAATTTGCCCACGTCTTCCATCAAATAAAGGACAAATTAACCCATTAAAGTTAGCACCGTTTGCAGCTACTACCTCTAAACTTGATACACCTACAATTGGTATTTGAAGTGACCAAGCTAATGTTTTTGCCGCTGTCACGCCTATGCGAACACCTGTATATGATCCAGGTCCAGCAGCTACTACGATTTTAGTTAATTCCTTCGGTTTTACACCACATTCTTTTAACAGTTGCTCTACAGCTGGCATAAGACGTACAGAATGGTTTTTCGTCAAATTTGTAATGATTTCCCCAATCACGCTTCCTTCCTCAATAAGGGATACACCCATTACGTAATTTGAAGTATCAATTGCTAGTACTTTCATCTTGTAATAGCTCCTCACATAATCTAATATAGCGATCTCCAATTGGCTCGAGTATAATTTTTCTTGTGTCATCTCCCGCATGGAATAAACTAATTTGTAACTTTTCATTCGGTAAATATGCTTCTACTAAATGAGCCCATTCCACTACCGTAATTCCTTCACCGTAGAAATACTCATCAAAGCCTAAGTCCTCTTCGCTTTCTGCTAAGCGATACACGTCCATATGATATAGCGGTAATCTTCCTTTATATTCTTTAATAATATTAAAGGTAGGACTATTTACAACTCTTTTCACTCCAAGACCTTTTGCTAGTCCCTTTGTAAAAGTCGTCTTACCAGCTCCAAGATCTCCTTCTAAAATAATTACATCTTGTGCTTCTACGAGTTCACCTAGTTTTTCTGATAATCTTTGTGTTTCCTCAGAAGATTTTGTTGTTACTTCATATTTTCTCACAGACTTCACCTACTTTACTCACAATGTTCTCTGCTCTTTATTATACAGGTTTTGAATATATAAAAAAGTCCTTAGGAGTTGTCCTAAGGATAGTTTGACTGTCTTTATTAGTTTTTTGTTAAAACAAATAAAAAAATACGAAACAACTTGTTTCGTTCTTTTCTTTATATAAAATGGCGGTCCCGACCGGGGTCGAACCGGCGATCTCCTGCGTGACAGGCAGGCA
>NZ_JBMDKC010000107.1:0-19179 GCF_057809515.1 Bacillus sp. FG16 | reverse complement strand
AGTTCAAATGAACAAAAGTTAATATTGTGTCTATCCTTAAGTTGATGGGCATGTGATTGACTCCCCATCTTCCTTTTTCTCCTCTTCTCATTTTTTTCTCCATTATACGGTCTCACATGCTCACTTTACCAATAATCAATCTGCATTTCTTTCGACATTTCTCATACAACGAATAATAAACATACCGTTATTACAATAAGTAACGGTATGCCGAAAACAAATTTCTTTTTATGAGTTTTATGATGAAACATATACATACCGATCCAAGCTCCAACTGCTCCCCCAGCTGCCGCTGATAAAAACAACGTACTTTCTGGCGTTCTCCACTGTTTCTTCTTTGCTTTTCGTTTATCAAGCCCCATAAGGCTAAAAGCTATAACGTTAATAATAAGAAAATAAATCCATTTCATCGCTTTCTCTCCTCATGAAAAATTCGCTTAATGGTAACACGAAAAAACGACGGAAACAACTGAAGAACTCTTTTTATCAAACTAGTTTCATTCCTTTTTCTTAATTAGTTACTTTCATATTTACATAACCAACTAAAATCGCAGTTAAAGCATTTAAATAGAAAAATGTTATGAGCAGAATCTTATATTTCATTACATTCACCCACTACCATATTATCAAAAAAACTGCTCTCAATCACTTTCTCATCAAAATGAAGAACTACAATTAGCCCTACATATAAAGAAACAAAATTTAGAAACCATTCCCCATTATCATCTTTCTTAGCTAAGCATTTAAATATCTCTTGAAATTGCATACGATCGTCTGCAGCAACAATCGGACGCACACCAAAATATTTCAATACGAGATTCAGCTTCAACTGCACGGATAATGATAAAATATATTTTAATAGCTTCGTATACTCTGTACTATCTTTTTGACTATACAACTTCACAAGCTTTGGATGTAAATTCGAAATCGATAATTCCTCGTCAGTCACTCTAGTTACTTCTAGCGTTTCAATCATCTTTTTCATATCCATCACATTCACCCCTTCTGAAAAAATTCTAAAGCCAAAGAGTACTTAATTCAAAATGTGCAATAATTGTGCGTTTCTCGTCTCTCGTTCTTCCTCACTGACTAAATCATACTTTTTTAGAAGGTGAAAAATATCATTTAATAATTTCTGCGAATGATTACCTTGTAAAAAACTCTTTAACTCTTTAAAGATCCCTTCAGGTAAAGAATTCTTTTGACTTTCGAGCTTATTCATCACATCTTCAATAGAATGATCAATGTTACACGCCATACTAAACTTCCCCCTCTATCCTCTATAAATAATATCCTCAGCTAACGATGTAAACACTTCTCCAACAAGAGAATCTTCATCATATACAGATGAACCGCTATTTTCTTCACGTTTTGCAAAAGGTATCTTGGCAATTACTTCTGTTTGCAATTGTTCTGCAAGCATTTCGCCGCCGCCTTTTCCGAACAGATAATTTTTCAATCCATCTTGTTCTTCATAATAAGCCATATTTTCTACAATACCTAAAATCTCATGCTTCGTATGTTTTGCCATTACACCGACTCTTGAAGCAACGAATGAAGCTACATTGTGCGGAGTTGTAACAATTATTTCTTTCGCTTGCGGAATCATCGCTGCAACATCAATCGCAACATCTCCTGTACCTGGTGGTAAATCAAGTAATAAATAATCTAATTCTCCCCAGTGCGTATTCGCAAGGAAATTTTGAATCCATTTATTTAGCATCGGTCCGCGCCACATAACTGGGTTATTTCCTTCTGTAAAAAATCCCATCGACATGATTTTAACACCGTGACTAATGACTGGAATTGCCGTTTGATCAATCATCGTTGGTTTCTTATTCGTTTCCATCATAGCTGGAATACTAAAACCATATATATCTGCATCTAATATCCCCACTTTTTTGCCCATACGAGCTAGTGCAGTTGCAAGATTAATTGTCACCGTTGATTTTCCAACTCCGCCTTTTCCGCTCGTTACAGTAATAAACCGTACTCCCGAATCAAGGCGAAGCATGCTCGGCATACCAGTTTCTGTTCTAGTATTTTTCTTTAAATTCTCTGTTAAAGCTGCACGTTCTTCTTGCGTCATAGAACCAAATGTTATATCCACTTTAGAGGCACCAATTGCGTGAAGTGATTCTTCAATATCTTGTTGAATTTTTGCTTTTAATGGACAACCTTGGATTGTTAGTACTACTTCAAGTTTAACCTCTGTTCCGTTCATTTGTACATTTCTAACCATATTTAATTCTACAACACTTTTGTGTAACTCTGGATCCTCTACATGTTTTAATGCATTTATTATTTGTTCTTGAGTAAGCATAGAACTCATCCCTTCTCTTATTCTAATTTATATACAACATCTTCTTGGCGCTTCATCTGGTGAAAAAGCTTATTACCCTCCGCTAACGGGCGGGATTAATGCGGCTATATCTCCAGCTTTTATCATCTCTTCATTCGTTACAAACTCTTCATTAATTGCAACCATTACTGTATCCAAGGATTGCAAATGATAACTATCTTTCAACCATTCTTTTAATTGCCCAACAGTCATTTCTTGTTTTTCTGAAATTATTAATTGATCCAATCCAACTTTCTCACGCAAATTTGCAAACAATAAAATTGTAATCATTTTCTCATTCTTCCTTCTTTGGTTTTCCTTCTGGATATGGTGTATTTTCAAGTTGATCTCCAATCCACATCGTTCCATCTTCCCAAAATTCTTTTTTCCAAATTGGAACAATTCGTTTTATACGTTCAATCGCGTACTCATTCGCTTCATAAGCTACTTTACGATGCGGTGATGAAACTGCAATGACTACCGCAATATCCTTTATTTCTAGCCGCCCTACACGGTGCGTAATTGCTACTTTTGCATCCGGCCATCTTTCACTAATCTCTTCACCAATTCTCATAAGTTGTTTTACTGCCATCGGTTTATATGCTTCATACTCTAAATGTAGCGTTCGTTTTCCTTTTGTTAATTCTCTCACTGTACCAATAAATGTTGTAATCGCACCTGCTTCCCTTCTTGCGACTTTATTCGTTACTTCTTCAACTAAAATCGGATTATCTACAATCTCAAATAGCACTTGTCCCATTAAAACCACCTCTCACTTTATGAAATGTCCAAGGCCATTCACTACCTTCGTTATCTTCTAATAAAAGAACATCAACAAACATATCTTTTTTATATCCTCTTGTCCCGCCCGGCAATACGATAAACGCGTTTGATTCTGCCAATGAAGAAACTGAGCTAGATTTATCAAACCCTGATGGATAAGCGATTAATTTCCCCTCATCATATTGCAATTTTGCTCGTACAAATCTTGTAAATGGATTCGGTTTTAGAAAATCTTCTCCTAATAACGCTTTTTCTCTTTTTAAATGTACTTTTTCACTAAACATATACGTCCGAATACACGGTCTTACGAATAATTCAAATCCTACGTAACAAGCTGATGGATTTCCTGATAAACCAAATAATAACTTGCCATTTAATTGTGCTACAGTCGTAACACTTCCTGGTCGCATTGCAACTTTATTAAAGAGAACAGATGCACCTAACTTTTCGTAAATAGCTGGTAAATAATCATAATCTCCTACTGATACACCGCCCGTTGTAATTAACATATCTACTTGCCCAAGCGTTTCTTTGACAGCTGTAAAACACGTATTAAAATCATCACTAAACTTTCCAAAATATTTTACTCTTCCGCCCGCTCTTCGAATTTGAGACAATATCATATACGTATTACTGTTTCGAATTTTCCCTGGCTGTAATGAATCATCGACATCAAGCAATTCACTCCCAGTCGCTAACAGTCCAATTACAGGCTTTCTCGCAACTGGCACTTCACTATAACCGAATGTAGCAAGAAGAGCTGAAATACCTGGATTAATGTACGATCCTTTCTTTGCAAGAACCGTTCCTTTACGAGCATCTTCACCTTGAAAAGAAATATTGTCGTCCTTTTTGAATGATCGCTTCACTTCCATATAATTGTTGCCATTCTTCTCATATTGACGAGTCAGCTCTAACATAACAACCGCATCACACCCATTCGGAATTTGTGCTCCCGTCATAATTCGAACTGCTTGAAACGGACCTACTTTCTCATGGAATAGCGATCCTGCACCAATTTCACCCACTACTTCAAATACAATTGGCGTTTCATAACTTGCTAAATTAGTATCTTCTGCTCGAATAGCAAATCCGTCATACGGCGAACGATTAAATGACGGTACATCATGGTCAGCTACTAAATCCTCTGCTAATATACGTCCATAAGCTAATTCAATTGGTAATAGCTCCTTTAAGCCTTTATCAGCAAATCCCATCACTTTACGAACAGCTTCTTCAACCGTAATTGGCACTCTTCTTTCCATTGTTGACACCCTCTCTATTAACCGAATACGCGATAATATAGTTGTTTCGCTTTCGAAATATCATTTGTACCATGAATAAAAACACGACCATCTCGAAAAACAACCACGCGGTAATCATCGAATTGGCAAGATAGTAAATACGGATTCCGATCTACTTTCCCCAGTTTTTGTAATACTTTTTCTATATCATCAAAATTGTATTTCCTATTGTCTACTGTTCTAATTTGAACTGTATTTCTTCCGCATAAAACAGCTGCTTTCGTTTGATTTTCGTATGATAAATAAGGATAAGTTCGATTCAAACCGCATGAGAGACAAGTGTCTGTTTTTATTTTCCCTAATTTTATAAAATGATTTTGATTACTCCATATATCAAACATGAAAAATGTTTTTCTAATTACTGAGAAATCTCCCACTAAAATTTTGAGTGCTTCTGCCACTTGATATGCTGCGACGATTTGAACAGTCGGGCTAATAATTCCAGCGGTATCACATGTCACACCTATAACAGGAATATTTTTCAGCATACAATGTAAACACGGTGTCTCTTGCGGAATAATTGTATAACTCATACCATACGATCCAACGCAAGAACCATATACCCAAGGAATATTATGTTTTTGTGATAAATCATTTATTACAAATCGAATATCAAAATTATCTGTTGCATCAATGATTACATCTACATTTTTTAATAGACCTTCCATATTTTCTGAAGTTGCATCCATTACGAAAGCATGTATTTGTACTTCCGAATTAATTTGTTCTAACCGATTTTTTGCAGCAATTGCTTTCGGCATTTTCTCTCTTGCATCTTGTTCAGAGTACAATTGTTGCCTTTGTAAATTACTCCATTCAACGTAGTCACGATCAATAATCGTCAACTTGCCAACACCTGCACGTACGAAACTTTCGGCACTTGCACTTCCTAATGCGCCTGCCCCTACAATTAACACATGTTTATTTCGAATTTTTTCTTGTCCTTTACTCCCAATTGGTTTGAACAATTGTTGTCGTGAATACCGATCAGCCATTACATACCCTTCCTCTCAAGAACTCTATTTCATATTAGAATGTTGTTTCTGATAACAAGCAAAGTAAGCAAAACCAACAAACCCAGCTCCTCCAATTACATTTCCGATAAAAACAGGAACAAAATTTTTAGCCAAATCCATCCACGTTAGATGACCAGCAAAAATAACAGCGGAAATGACAAACATATTTGCTACTACTTGCTGAAATCCAATCACTACAAATGCCATAATTGGAATCCAAATTCCGATGATTTTTCCGACAAAATCACTCGTCCCGTAAGCGAGCCAAAGAGCAAGACAAACGAGCCAATTACAACCAATTGCTAAAATTAAAGTTCTCCCAAATGATTCATGTAACTTCCCTTCCGCTATCGCTACCGTTTTATTTAAATACTCTCCCTCTGTTAATCCGCCAAGATGCCCAAAGCAATACGCAACGAAAATTGCCCCAATAAAATTCATGAGAGTAATCCAAACCCAGTTATTCAGTACACTTATCAATGTAATTTTCTTTGCATAAAGCGCCATAGACAGTGACATCATATTTCCCGTAATTAATTCTCCTCCTGCTAATACTACGAGCATGAGTCCAACAGGAAATACTGCTCCTCCTAAAACATTCACTAGACTTCCCCAGCGCTCAGGTAAATTCCCTAAAACTCGAATGTTAAGTAAAAAACCTATCGCAATAAACGCTCCTCCTAAAAAACCGAGAATAAGCATCGCTGGCAATGTCTGTCTTACTTTTTGAACACCGGCCTCAATGACAAGCTCAGCAATTTGTTCCGGCTTATGAAATGCCATTACCCATTCCTCCATTTTCTCCAAATAAAAAAGCAGCTTCAAAAAACCTCCTCAAAATAAAGGTTTTTGAATGCTGCTTAATTTCTCTGCACATCTTTTACAGAGATATCAATCATCACTTTTACTATAAAATAGAAAATCCACAACTCTTGTAAATTTTCCATTTTTCACTATGAAGCTAGCTTTATATATTAACCACCGATATGTGACATTTCAATTTTAGGTATTGTTTTCTTATTTGTATGATTTAAGCGTTCATCTGAATAACGATCTTCCCTATTATTCCATATATCGCGTACTACATCTGTAATGTCCTCATCTGTATGTTCAGAACGAAGCAATTCTCTTAAATCATTTCCTTTAGAAGCAAATAAGCAAGTATATAATTTTCCTTCTGCAGAAATACGAGCTCTCGTACATGATGAGCAAAAAGAATCTGTTACTGATGAAATAATACCTATTTCCTCATCGCTTCCTATATAACGATACCTAGTAGCCACTTCACCAGAATAATTTGCTTCTATCCGTTCTAACGGCATAACTTGATGAATCGTATCTACTATTTCTTGTTTGGAAATAACTTCACCTAACTCCCAGCCATTATAATTCCCAACATCCATATACTCAATAAACCGAAGAATATGCTTATTTTCTTTAAAGTATTGCGCCATCTGCAAAATATCTTGTTCATTTTTCCCTTTTTGAACGACCATATTTATTTTAATTTTCATACCAACTTCAGCAGCAGCCTGTATTCCTTCCAGAACCCTTTGCACTTTGCTCCTATTACCATTTAAATAGAAAAACCGATCTTCTTCCAAGGAATCTAAGCTAACTGTTACACGTGATAGTCCCGCCTTATATAAATCAGGAGCAAACTTTTTAAGTAACGATCCATTTGTTGTTAAACCGATATCCTCCACACCATCTATTTTATTAAGGCGCTCAATAAGCTGCGGAAGACCTCTTCGAAGTAACGGTTCTCCGCCCGTAATTCGTAACTTTCTTACACCTAAAGAAACAAAAATACGTGTTATCCTTTCAATCTCATCAAAAGATAAAATTTTATCATTAGACAAAAACGAGTAATCAGGACCAAATATTTCTTCTGGCATACAATACCGACAACGAAAATTACAGCGATCAGTAACTGAAATACGTAAATCCTTTAACGGGCGTTGCAACTTGTCTAATGTAACTGATTTCATCTTCATTGCCTCACTTTTATTTTATATTTAAAACACGTTCTGGATGCGTATATACATTTAAGGAGTGATTACGAATAAATCCTATTGTCGTAATACCTAAATCTTCCGCTAGTTGCAAAGCTAACTCAGTTGGAGCTGATTTTGATAGTATAATTTCACAACCGATTTTTGCAACTTTCAATAATATTTCCGAAGAAATACGACCACTAAAAACAATGATTTTATCTTTTATAGAAATATCGTTTCTTAAACAATAACCGTAAATTTTGTCTAGTGCATTATGCCTACCAATATCCATTCGGCTTAAAATAATACCATTCACATCACATAAAGCTGCATTATGAACCCCGCCAGTATGATGAAACGTATCCGCAGATTGCTGCATTTCTTTCATTAACCGAAAACAATCCTCTGCCGCAACCTGTACATGGACACCCTTCATTTTTTTTGCACTTAGTGCATCATTTGCAAAAACAAACCCTTGCCTACTCATACCACAACAAGACGTAATATATCGTTTATTTTGCATTTGCTCATAATACGGATTTACTTTTGTCGTTGTTACATGTACAAATCCTTCTTTCTCCTGCACCCATATGCTATCAATATCTTCATACTTCCGAATGATTCCTTCAGACGCTAAGAATCCTATTACCATATCTTCTATATATTCTGGAGTACTAACCATTGTAACAAACTCCTGTCCGTTCATTTTAATGGTGACAGGAAACTCTGTTACAATGCTGTCCTCTATATGCTTAAACGCCCCTTGTTCATAACGAAAGATTTCTCTTTCTACCTGTATCGGTTTCACGATCAGTATCCTTCTCTCACGTTATATTTTTATCGAAAACAAATACCGAAACTGCAATATCTTCTTCTACTTTCATATCTGAAAACAAATTCACTAATTTTGCTCCAACAAGTTCCTCCAAATGTTCACGGGAATTCGCAGCATACACTTCTTGAATCATTTTCGTTCTAGCCATATGAACCATTTCCGCACCGTCCATCGTACTTGAAATAAATTTTTCAGTAGGTGTTAAGTTTCCATAAAGAGTCGCTATAGCCATATTTTCTGCAAAAACAGTATGAATTCGTTCTGGTCCTTTTCCGAAAAGTTCTTTTCGAAGTTTTCGTATCATATCATTAAATTCATGTACTTTTTTTGACATACAATCATACCTCCCAAAAGCCTCATTTTACTTTATTATATATTTTACCAAAATGAGCTTTCCGCCCAAACTATTTCGTACAAATATTTAGGCGGAAAGGTTCACTTCATGAAGTTTATTCGTCTTTTAACCCTTTCCCCATACCTTTTAAGAAATGAAGTCCAAACCCGATAGCACGGTTAATATCTGGGTCTTTCAATACTTTCATAAGATCGAATACCCCTACTTTTTTATTACTTTCTAGATGTTCATTACCTTCTTCTAGCCCGACTAATAAACTACCTATAAGCTTTTTCGTAAGTTCTGGGTCAAGTTCAGTTAACGCACCTGCAGCACCCATCATATTATTAATTAAATTTGTAACAGGCTCACGAGTTACTTGACCTAGAACAATCTTTGCAATTGGTTCTTTCGCTTTCAGCATAGAATTTGCAGCTTCTAGCATTCCAATGTCATTTAATTCCCCTACTATATTAAACATCTGATTTAGAGCTTCTTCATTATTTGTTAAAAGCTCCTTTAAATCATCTAATTTTTGCTGTTTTATTTCTTCCTCAGTTAATTCTTGTTTTTGAATCATTTTTATAGGTGCAGCCATAGTTTTCTCCTCCTACTTATCCGTTAAATGCACATACCCTGGACGTGCCCACTTACGATGTACCTCAATTCCAGCTTGAGGGTGACGTTTTTTATTGCGTGGGTTCGCTTTTGGCATCGGATTTTCGCCATCAACTTCTAACACTTCCATACGCACTTTCGTTTGTTTATACGCAGGTGTATTCGTACGTACATCCACAGCAGGACCTGTTAAGAAATTAATTGCCGTTTCGTTATCTGTAGAGTTCATCGGTAAATATAACTCATTCGCTTTTACACGATCTGTAACGAGTGCACGTAATTTTAATGCTCCAAAAGGAGAGACAAGACGAACTAACGAACCTGTTTTTACGCCACGTTCTTTTGCAAGGTCTGGAGAGATTTCAACGAAAACACCAGGTACTTTCGTTTGAATACCTGTTGATTTATTTGTCATATTCCCTTCATGGAAATGCTCAAGCATACGACCGTTGTTAATGTGAAGGTCGAACTCAGCTGGAAATTCAGCTGGACGTACCCAGTCAGCAATCGCAAAACGAGCTTTTTTATCTGGGAAGTTAAATCCATCTTGGAACAGAAGTGGTGTATTCGTTCCATCAAAACTTCCCCAATGGAAACTGTTCCATCCTTCAAGCACCTCATAGTTTGCTTGCGAGAACAATGGTGATAAACTTGCCATTTCAGCAAAGATTTCACTTGGGTGGCTATAATTCCAGTTTGCCCCTAGTTTATTCGCAACCTCCTGGACGATCCACCAGTCTTGTTTCGCATCTCCTAGCGTAGGAAGAACTTGATATAATCTTTGGACACGGCGCTCTGTATTTGTGAAAGTACCTTCTTTCTCAAGAGATGGCGCTGCTGGTAATACAACATCTGCATATTGAGCAGTTTTAGAAAGGAAAACATCTTGCACAACGAAGAAATCAAGACTCGACAACACTTCATGTACATGATTTGCATTAGAATCTACAAGAGCCATATCTTCTCCGACAAGATACATTGCTTTCATTTTTCCTTCGTCAATTGCGTGAAGCATTTCAATATTATTAAGACCTGGTTCACTATCAATTTTCACTCCGTAAGCAGTTTCAAATTTCGCACGTTCCATTTCGTTAGTAACGTGCTGATATCCTGGAAGCCATCCTGGTAAAGTACCCATATCACAAGCACCTTGTACGTTATTGTGACCTCGAAGTGGGTATGCACCTGCTCCTGGACGACGATAGTTCCCTGTTGCAAGAAGTAAGTTTGAAATTGCAGCGGAAGTATCAGAACCACCTGTATTTTGCGTTACCCCCATACCCCAAAGGATACATGTACCATCTGCATCACGAATCATTTCAGCCATTTGAATAAGTGTTTCTTTTGAAATACCTGTTACTTCTTCTGCATATGCAAGTGTATATTCTTCTAGACTTTCTTTGAAATCTTCAAAGAAGTTTACATTCTCATTAATAAATTCCTGATCATGCCAACCTCGATCAATCATATATTTTGTAACAGCCATTAACCAAACTTGATCTGTTCCTTGTTTTGGACTAATAAAGACATCTGATCGCTCTGCCATTTCTGTTTTACGAAGATCAGCTACAATTAACTTTTGTCCGTGTAATTTATGTGCACGTTTAATACGTGTAGCTAAAACAGGATGACCTTCTGTCGGATTACATCCTACAATAATAACAAGACCAGATTGCGCAATATCTTTAATCGTTCCTGCATCACCGCCCATACCAATTGTACGGAACAAACCATCCGTTGCTGGTGATTGGCAATAACGTGAGCAGTTATCAATATTATTCGTTCCAAATACTTGTCGAGCTAATTTTTGAATTACATAATTATCTTCATTTGTAATTTTAGATGAAGAAATAAATCCGATAGAACCTTTACCGTACTCTTCTTTAATAGTACCTAATTTATTTGCAACTACATTCAGTGCTTCTTCCCATGTAGATTCAACAAACGTTCCATTTTTACGAATTAAAGGTTTTGTAATTCGTTCTTTAGAATTTACGAAATCCCAACCAAATTTCCCTTTTACACAAGTGGAAATTGCGTTAACTGGTGCATCTGAAGATGGCTGTACTTTAAGGATTTTACGCCCCTTCGTCCACACTTCAAACGAACAACCTACACCACAAAATGTACATACTGTTTTCGTTTTCTTCGTACGAGTATCACGCATGGCCGCTTCCACTTCTGATACCGCAAAAATACCGCTATATCCAGGCTCAACTTCTTTAATTAAATCTACCATCGGTTCAAGAATATCTGGTTTTAATCCCGTCATAAATAAATTACAAAACCTTATTCTCTTAAAAGCGCATAAAACGGCTATATTACGCAACTTTGCACTATATCCAAATTTATAAATAGCAACATATTTCTGGTTATTTATGACCAATTTGTTACCGCAAAAGTTCAAAATGAAACCAATAAAAAAATAAAAGAGCACAGCGTGTATAAAGGGTGCGTCAACACCCTTTATACCGTCCGCCTATCACAACTAGGCAAACACTTGCTGTAACTCTTCATGTACTTCATTTTACCGTACATAAGGGTCTCCTAGCAACAGTTTGCTTACATTTTGTGGCATTCTGTTGCTTTTTTCTATCCGGAGGAGACGAACCCTTATGAAAAAAATAATTCATTTATTCATTATTTATGTGTACAAATCTAATAATCTATCTTCATCTATATTTACCCACTCCCTTTATATGAGAACGAAGAAATTAGGAGGTACGTTCCATGTTACTCACTAATTTCTTACTCAGCAAAGCAAAACGGGAATTAAGTCCGCAGCTTACTCACCTAGCAAAAGGAAGGGTCAATCATACTATCAAAAAAGTAATAAAGGAAATCGATTGTATTCTTTTCGAGCATGAAGGGATGCCTGCAAAAGAATTCTTAACACCACGCCGCTACCAAGCGTTAGAAGTGGTATTGTCTTACCTTGTGCAAGAAGGATATTCTCAAGTATCTCAAAAACGCTTAAGTGAAAAATCTGGAATTTCTCTTCCGCTAATCAATGAGACTCTTCAATGGCTAGAGGATTTAGAGATTTGCCATCAAATTAAAACCAGACGACACGGGAAGATTGCGCCGTCTATCTATATTTTAAGTTTACATACGAATTATTTGAAAATTATCGAGTACTTTAAACAGAAATGGGCGTACACAATTGATGTGTTCGCTACCTTTACAGAATTTCTATCTAAAAAAGTCAGTGGGAACACCAATAAAGAAACAGATTCAAAAGAGGCATGCCCAGCTTCTATTTGTCATGGATTTGATTTATTCGCGCCTGTGGAGACTGCCGAAATGAATGTTGAAGTACCAGACACAAATTCTGTTGAAGATCGCACATTAGCATTACGCTTCCAAGAAATGGACAAGTATATGAGCGACGCGCAGAAGAAACTATACCTGTATATCCTCACGCAAGATACGAACATTACAGAAAAAGATGCGTATACGATCGCTCTACGTATGCCACCAGAAGTAGATTGGGAAGTCAGAAAGACTTTTGAAGAATGTGTACGTTGGTTTCAATTTCATATAGCTGACGTGAGTACGCCTGCCCATTTCATAACAATGTACACAAAGAAACTCCATGCATATAGAAAAATACGCACGGAGAAGGCTAAAAAAGATAAGGAATCTAGAATAGCCATTGATTTTAAAAAGTTCAATGAGATGATAGCTCCTAACTATTAACTTGGATTTCCCACAATCAAATACAGTAACTACAGCCTTGTTCAAAAAATTGAGCTTAACAAGGCTTTTTGTCATGCTCTCAAAGTTTATATCGTTTAATAAAGTTATACGAATTTAAACTAAAATAATCTGTTTGACAAATACTCCAGAGACTTTTCATGCCCAATCCTGGTTTGATTGAATAAGGAATTATATAAGAAATTTAATAAGAGCAAATCTCACATCCCTTATGAGCGTAAAAGCGAATACCCCAAAATACATTCTAATATTTTTAATAGATTTAATTTTTTTAAACAAGATTTAGTTAAGATCCGTAAGTTCGTCTGCCAGTTCATTATTAGTAACTACTTGGTAGATTTCATTCGAACTTTTGTACGTAACAATGCAATTTTTAAGTTTTTCCGTATTGTTAAACACTTCAATCAATTCTTGCACCGAATCCAAAATGAGTCCGTTTTTAAAGTACTTTATTTGATCTGCAATATTACCACTGTCTTTGTATGTGATAACAAAACAGTTTGCTGCCAAGCTTTCGTAATAAGTGTAATTATAGTTACCGAACCAATTTGACCACAGAAGAACAACATCAATTTCACGTTCTATTAACCTTGATGTTGTATCTTTCTTAGAACCCTTGTGAAAACTGGTATTAACAAAAATCGTCTCAGGTAAAGATTGATTTACAGATGAAAAATGATAAAATTCATAATCTAATTTATTGGAAATACCATTCAACTTTACCCACGAATCCCAACCTTTATATTTGAAGGGATAGCCAATATATGCGACTCTGAGTCTACGATTTTTATTTTCATAGCTAACAATGGGTTTCTTTACTGGCAGCATATTCTGATGTGAGACAACGCGAACCTGTTTCTCTAGATGCTGAAATATTCGCAAAAAAATGCGTTTCCCATTTTCCGAAGGTGCCACAATTATTATTTTATGTTTGATAAATAGCTCATTCATACTATTATAATGCTCTGCGCGGCCTTCTCCATAGCGACAAGATGAGCATCGGGATGATGTGACAGGTGCCGGACCACAAAATTCTTCGTCATTATAAAACAAAAAAATATTACGACAAATAGAGTAATAATCATGCATGATGTGAAAAGTTTTTATATCTTGTGTTTCTTTTATTCTGCTGATAATTCTATCAACCATCTCTATATTCATATTATATAAACTGTTGAGAAAAATGCGTAATAGATTAACTTTTTTTTCAGCCATAAGCTTTCCAAAACAATCTCCCACTTGCCAAGCTGCCAAAAAGCAAGCCGTTTCACCATCAATTACAATTTCAACAAGCAAATTATTAGGTCCGATGTTACTCACATCCTGATGAATGACAGTAAATAACGCCACATACGAAATGCTACGATTATTCATCATCTTTTGTTGCTCTAATGCGTATTTTTGCGCGCCTCCGGCATACTTCCGATAATCATCATGACAAAATGAAATCACGCAATCTTTATTTTTTAAATTATTAAGAATTTTTTTGGTGACCTCGCTATACATCAATTCTTATGCACCCTCTTTTTGAATCATCAATAAACTGCAACAACTCTGAAAATATTTCATTTCCATGCTTTTGAAATTGTTTCATCAGCTTTGCTCTATCCTGAATATTCAAAGAAGGATAAGAACTGTTTGCAAATGCTTTTAGAATACACTCAAGCTGATCAATCTGTTCAACAGTGAATCCCTTTCTTTCTAAACCGACTTTGTTTATTTTTTTAATCAGTGCAGGGTTACCATCTACCAGAAAATAAGGCGGAATGTCCCGGGCCACTTTTGCCAATGCACCAATCATTACATATTTCCCCACGTTAGTAAACTGGTGTGTGAAAGCAGACATTCCAATATGAGCAAAATCATCTACTCGGGTGTACCCTGAAATCCGTACATGGGCCGATAATACGGTCGATTTTCCAATGATTGCATCATGGCCTATGTAAGCACCATGACCAATATGATTACAATCACCAATGATGGTATTGCCTCCCAGATCTTTTGACCTTGCTATGACTGTATGATCATTAATCATATTATTTGAACCAATAATAAGTCCGGATTCGAATGATGTGTCAAAACCTTTGAGATTAGGTAAGGTACCAATTGAACAAAAACTTCCTATGAATGTGCCGTTTCCAACGAAAGTGGATGCGTGAATCTTTGTATGGCTACATATAGTTACTCCATCACCAATTTGTACTCCCTCATCAACAATAGAAAATTCACCGATACTTACTCCTTCTCCTATACTGGTGTTCTTGCCTATATACGCGCTTTCATGAATCACTTTTCCAGCATCTCCTATCCGTTTTCATCATTTTATCAGCTTTCTCAATTACTTTTAAACAACGAATTGCTTGTTCCGGTCCTGAGATTGATTTTCCTAAACGCTGTACACAGTCCATAAAATGCATTAAACTATTTGCCAATGCCCTCGGTCCATCATAGATTTGATCCCTGGGATTGCATAGATAACCGCTTTTATCTTTGTCGTAGATGGTGAATACTTTTCTATCGACCAATTCGTCAAAATGGATTTCTTTATCGCCAAAACTAATTTTTGTATGACGTTTCTTGGCACTCGCATTTTGCCCCATCTTGATACATCCTAAGATTGAATCACAGCCCACGATTAAAGTTATTTCATTTGAATGATAATCTATATCCAAAACATCAAGCTCTTGACCATCGGACAAATAATCCATTACAGCCAAATCATGAACTGCCAAATCCCAAAGCATTTCGGCAGGCACACAGTACTGCCCCACCGTATTTCTTATTGTTTCAAATTTTATCATCCGGTCAGATTGCACCAGGATGGGTTTTATTTTGTTTATTGCAGAATGAAAAACCATGATGTGGTCAACATGAATCGTGAGACCCTTCTGATTTGCAATATTTTGAAGGTCTAGTGCGTGTTCACATGTCATCGCAAATGGTTTTTCAATAAATAAGTGTTTGTTAGCAAGCAATATATCTTTTGCAATTTCAAAATTATTCTCCACTCTTACAGCTACTGCGACTGCATCAATCTTATCGCATAACAGCGCACGGTAGTCTGTCGTTATAAGGACATTATTTTTTGCATAGATACCTTCAGCAACTTGTATTCGATGTTCATTGGTATCACAAATTGCAGAAAGCCTCATTTTCTCATTCAATGCTATTTCTTTTGCAATATTCGGTCCCCATTTTCCAAATCCAATCAATCCAATCCGCAATACATTTCACCAACTTTCTTGAGACTATTTTCTAGTACGGATACTTAAAAACTGTTAATGGTAGTAACAATATACTCTATTTGACGTTGCGTTAATCCTGGATGAATAGGTATTGAGACTACTTGATGTTTTATTACATTTGCAACTCCGAGCTTTTTATCATACTCTTTCGGGAGAAAATCTATGGATTTGTAACAGACTTGTTCAGGAATCGTATGAGGATAATAAATGGCAGTCGCAATCCCCTTCTTTTCCATATACACAATAAATGCATCCCTCCTCCCATTCAAAATACGTAATGTATACTGATTATATACATGCTTTACTCCAGGAACTGCCTGTGGTTTGATAATATTACAATGGTTGATGTTTTCAGCAAAAAAAGATGCATTTTCTCTCCTAGATGAATTAAAGTGTGCCAGCTTCTTTAATTGACATAAACCAATTGCAGCCGAAACCTCATTCATCCGATAATTATATCCGATGAATTCAAATTGATTTCTTTCTTTAATGCCGTGCTGAATCAATTGACCTGCAATTTTCGCTACCTTTTCATCTTTGAAAACCACCATCCCACCCTCAGCAGTTGTCATATTCTTTGTTGGATAATAGCTGAATGCACCAGCATCCCCGAAAGTCCCTAATTTACGTCCTTCCCATTCTGCTCCATGTGCCTGTGCACAATCTTCTATAAGCAGTAATTGGTATCTGTCTGTAATTTCTTTGATTTTTTCCATATTACAACTTTGTCCAAACAAATGAACAATTACAATAGCTTTAATATTTGCTTGCTCTTGAAGAATATGTTCAATGCTTTCAGCAGAGATATTCATGGTGGTTTCATCAATATCCACAAAAATTGGAATTCCCCCAGCATGTATAATTGTGTTGGATGTCGCTATAAATGAGAACGCTGTGGTAATGATTTTGTCCCCCTCTTTAATCCCAAGAGCCCTAAGGGCAATTTCTAAAGCTGTTGTCCCGGAAGAAGTCGCAATACAATATCCATGGTTCAGATACTCAGAAAACTCTCTTTGAAACTGCAAGACATTTTCTCCGCTTGCTAATAGACCGCTTTTCAGTACAGTACTAACTGCATCAATTTCCTCTTGGCCAATGTGCGCCTGTGCAATTTTAATCATGTTTTCATCCCTTTACTCCCAATATTTTGGCCATTTCGGAGGAATTAGCTACGCTGCATCCAAGCATTTGAATCATTGTTGCTGCTCTATTTACAAATTCTAAATTATTTTTCACCGGAATCCCTTTTAAAAAATAACGATTGTCTTCCATCCCTGTCCGAATCACATCACAACCATTTAAAATAGAAATAAAATTTACAGGTAACTGCATTCCTGCAATACCAGCAGCAGACCAAGTAAAACCTTTGGGCACAGCATCGAGAATCCATTGAATATTTTTATAGTCTGGCTTCATCCCACCGGTTGAACCAATAACGAACTGAATAAAAGCATTCTCTTTAACGACACCTCTCTCAACTAGATGACATACTTTTTTTAGCATTTTCGGATTAAATATCTCAAATTCTGGTATAACACCACACTGTTCCATAGCTTGAAGGATATCTTCAACAAATTTTTTCGAGTTTCTAATACCGCCGTCAGGTCGTTTGAGGGACGTCACTTCTAGTGATGCTAAGTCCGGTTTTAATTCCATTAACTTGATCCGTTCTTTATCCGATATATTGACAAGATGATTTGAAGTAGAAATACATACTAAAATATCACATTTTTCACGAATTCCGTTCAACACCTCCTTATATAATAAAGCATCCAAAGAAGGTCTTTCATTTTTATCACGAACATGGACATGAACAATTGCAGCCCCTGCAACAGAGCATTCATACGCGCATTGGACAATTTCCTCCACAGTTACTGGAAGACCGGGCATTGTTTCTTTTGTTGTCATTGAACCAGTGATAGCAGCGCATATTCCGATTTTCCTCATTTCTCCAAACACCTCCTAAAACTCAAACTGGATTTATATAGACTTTCTTAGAACCTGTTTAGAATCTATGATATACTCTGTGTTAAAAAGGGTGAACGAACACTTGAAAATAGCAGACAGAGTTGCTTATTGGCAGGTGTGGCAATTTTATTAAAAAGATTTTAAACAGGTTCTTAGACTAGCATCACTTTAACTTATTTGAAAAATTCTAACACTACAATCTCCTCCAACAAAATTTTGCGTTGCACCAGTATTCCGTATTTCCAGTGTGCCTACTACTAATCCAGTAGTAAAAATCACGCCATTCGAAGTACTATTCCCAAAAGACTGACCGATAGTTGTGCCAGGGATTAGTGTTCCATTAAAGAATATACCAGCATTAAATCCTGCTCCACCTCCTACCGCCAAAGTAAAATTTATGCAATAAGTAGTATTAGCTGCTAATGAAATCGACCCCAAGCTGTTAGTAATACCGGTACCATTCAAAGTATTTTGTGAATTAAAAGGAATACTTGTATTAGTAGCTACGCTAGTAGTGGTCGACAAATAAAAAGAAGCATTATTTACCGTTGATCCTGACACTCCAGTATCTCCTGTTGGACCTGTTGCTCCGGTCGCTCCCGTTTCTCCTGTTGGGCCTGTCGCTCCGGTTGCTCCTGTTGGACCTGTCACTCCAGTTGCTCCCGTGCTTCCTGTTGGCCCTGTATCTCCCGTCGGCCCAGTTATTCCTATGCTTCCTGTTGGCCCAGTGCTTCCTGTTATTCCTGTGCTTCCTGTTGCCCCCGTACTTCCCGTTGGACCCGTCTCTCCTGTTGGACCTGTTGCTCCAGTAGCCCCCGTACTTCCTGTTGGACCCGTTGCTCCGGCTACTCCTGCACTTCCTGTTGCTCCGGTAGATCCCGTTGCTCCAGCTACTCCTGCGCTTCCTGTCGCGCCCGTTGGACCCGTTGCTCCAGCTACTCCTGCACTTCCTGTTGGACCTGTTGTTCCGGCTACTCCTGCACTTCCTGTTGCTCCGGTAGATCCCGTTGCTCCAGCTACT
>NZ_JBMDKC010000106.1:0-19245 GCF_057809515.1 Bacillus sp. FG16 | reverse complement strand
GCGAATTCAGGAGGTGTTTTTTTCATGTACCACTATTCGGGTTCACTTCACATAGCCATCGACTAATAAAATACTACAATTAAAACACCCTTGCTTGCAGTAATGCAGTGAAAGGGTGTTTTAATTTACGTCTACAAACGAGAAAAAGCAGATGAAATAAAGTAATAAGGTTTACTTCAGTAAAATAAGGTATATTATATTTGTTGAATAGATTCTCTTTAAAGACAAGAAAAGTAGGTGAACAAAGTGGGAAAATATCAATTGGATTCCAAAAGTCAGGTAGCTGTGGCAAAGTTTCATGAAAAACAGAAGCCTGCCAAATTTGATAAAAAGCAGCAACTTGAACAATTGCGTGCGGAGTATTTGAAAAAAAAGCAAAAACAAACAGATAAATAATACGTTTCGTTTCCCGAAATTTTCGGTATATAATGCGAACAAACAAAAGAAAATAGGTAATTCATCGTTCAAATATATACAGGCTATTTTTTCAAACCTCTTACTTATGTAACTAACGCATGCGTTAGTTCATTAAGAATAACTAAAAAAGTCGATTCCTTAAGATGGAAAAGAGTAAACAGTGCCCTTATCAGGCACTGTTTTATTTTGACATTATTCGTCGATAAGTCTATATAATTTCCTCCACTGATTTAGATAAGCAATACAAGCTACTTCCCTCCTCCAAAAGCATGAATCAAGTTCCTCACTGCATATATTAAACTATACCTTTTCTTAAGGAGGGCTTCCTTAATGCGTACTCCTTTATCCTTTGATAAAGACACTGCCATACTGTTAGCTTCTTGTTGTGAGTTAACGTATGAACAATATAAACAAAATGGTATTTTCGAAATACCAGATGGTTTTCAATATGTACAAGGTTTTCAAGGAAAGGCCATTCAAACAACAGAATGGTTCGGGTTTATATTAGAATCTGAGGATACAATTATCGTTGCCTTTAGGGGCACTCAAACAGACCCAGATTGGATTATTGACTCTCTCGTCAATCAAAAACCTTATCCTTATGCTTTAAATGGCGGAAATGTCCATCACGGATTTCTCTCTATTTATGAGTCTTGCCGTGATTCTATTATGGATATGCTCGTATCATTGCCAGCACATAAAAAACTGCTAGCTACTGGGCATAGTCTAGGTGGCGCGCTTGCCACATTACACATATTAGATGCGCGTATAAATACTGCCTTCGCGCAATATGGACTTTATACATTTGCTTCTCCAAAAGTAGGAGATATCGCTTTTCGAAATTATTATAAACTACAAGTAGCTAGTAGTTTTCGTTTCGTCAACTTGTTCGATGTCGTTCCACTTCTCCCTCCCCGAAACATAAATTTCAATGATCATGATTGGGAGTATGCACACGTTCATCACAATATGACATTTACAAAAAACACAAAATCCATTACAAATAATCATTCCATTACAACATACAAAACATGTCTGACTTCTCATTTTTAACCAGTAAACAATTGGAAATAAAATATTCGTATACTATAATACTCTATGAAGTTATTTTTGGATGAGGGGACCTTACATGTTAAAATTTATCTTCACACTTTTTCTTATTGTAATTTTTACGGTCACAGGTTTCTTTACATTTTCATACTTTGCGACAGGAGAGTATGATGGGGCAGGTATCATATATACCACTGTTCCATTTCTTTCTTAAGCAAAATAAATAAAACGAGCTTAATTTTATTAAGCCCGTTTTATTTATTAATATCCATTTTTGTTGGTAAATCGATAATATATCTCCCAATATAGCAACTTCTTTAAAACTGTTTAACTGCATTACCAATACCCCAAATTTCATTGCTGTACTGCAAAATCGTTCGATCACTCGCAAAATGACCAGACTGTGCAATATTTAAAATCGACATTTCTAGCCACTTTGTTCGGTTCTCATAAGCTCTACCGACAGCTTCTTGTCTTTCAGCATATGGGCCAAAATCTCGCAGAACGAAATATTCATCATTTTGAATAACAAGAGAATCGTAAATCGCTTCAAATTCAGCTCCCGATTGTGCAAAGAAACCATTTGTTAATTGATCAACTACTTTTTTAATGTGCCTATTGTGGTGATAATAATCACTTGCACGATATCCACCATTTTGATAGTAATGAAGAACCTCTTCCGCTGTTAAGCCGAAAATGAAACAGTTATCATCACCGACCCGGTCTTTTATTTCAATGTTAGCTCCGTCTAGCGTTCCGAGTGTAATTGCACCATTCATCATAAATTTCATATTACCTGTTCCCGATGCTTCTTTACTCGCCGTTGAAATTTGTTCACTTACATCCGCTGCCGGGAATATATCTTCCGCTAAAGAAACTCGGTAGTTTTCTAGAAAGATAACTTTCATATATTGACTGACGTACGGGTCATTATTTACTTTTCTTGCGAGTTCATTTATTAATTTAATAATTTTTTTCGCGTAATAATAGCCAGGTGATGCTTTCGCTCCAAAAATAAAAGTACGCGGATAAAATGTAAAACTAGCATCCTCTTTCAAACGGTTATACAAATATAAAATATGAAGAACATTTAATAATTGTCGTTTGTAAGCATGTAATCTTTTCACTTGCACATCAAAAATAGAATTTGGATCAATCGTAATCCCCATTGTATTATGAATGCGCTCCGCTAAAATCTCTTTACGCTCTTGTTTTACCTCTGCAAATTTCTCTTGGAAACTAGCATCATATTGAACTGTTTGCAACGATTGAAGCTTAATTGGTTCTTTCTTCCACTCTGTTCCAATCGCCTCTGAAATGAGATTTGTTAGCTGTGGATTTGCTTTCATAAGCCAGCGCCTATGAGCAATTCCATTCGTCTTATTATTAAACTTATCTGGATAAAATTCATAAAACAATCGCATTTCCCGCTGTTTTAATATTTCCGTATGAATTTTTGCTACACCGTTTACGCTATGGCTACCGACAATTGCTAAATGAGCCATTTTCACAAGATCATGCGCAATAATTGCCATGTCTTCAATGCGATGCCATTCATAAGGATAACGTTCCCAAAGTTCATGACAGAAACGTTCATTAATCTCTTCAATAATCATATAAATTCTCGGTAATAACGGTTTAAAAATGTGAATTGGCCACTTTTCGAGCGCTTCTGATAACGTCGTATGATTCGTATAAGAAATCGTCTGCGTCGTTATGTGCCAAGCTTCTTCCCATGTTAACTTTTCTTCGTCTAGTAAAATACGCATCAGTTCTGGAATTGCTAAAACCGGATGTGTATCGTTAATATGAATCGCAATTTTTTCATGTAGTTGACGAAGGTCACCATATCTTTCTCTATGCATTCGGACGATATTTTGTAAACTTGCTGATACGAGGAAATACTGTTGTTTTAAACGAAGTATTTTCCCCTCATCATGCGTATCATCTGGATATAAAAACTCCGACACAGCCTCTGTTTCACGCTTATATTTCAAAATATCTTTGCAGTTTTGCGGGAAAGGAACTGGTTCAGCATTCCAAAGTCTAAGTGTATTTACAGTACTCGTCTCATAGCCTACTACCGGCACATCATATGGCACTGCCATAATGACTTCTGCGTTTGTATGCCTAAACTCTAAACGCCCGTCAATTTCTAGCGGTTCAACACTGCCGAAATAACTTACTTCCACAGCTTGATCATGCCTTCTTACTTCCCATACGTTTTCATGAAGAAGCCACTGTTCTGGAAATTCAACTTGATAACCATCAACAATTTTCTGATCAAACAACCCATGTTTATAACGAATTCCACAGCCGTGTCCTGGTAAGTTTAAAGATGCAAGTGAATCAAGAAAACAGGCCGCTAAGCGTCCAAGGCCACCATTACCAAGGCCTGCATCTGCTTCCACTTCTTCTAACTCTTGCAACGAAATCCCTAGTTCAGATAAACCCTGCTCGCAAACATCTCTAATACCTAAATTCAAGATGTTACTTCCAAGCAAACGTCCAAGCAAAAACTCAATAGACAAGTAATACATTTGCTTTTGCTCTCCGGATCGATAACTCTCATTCGTTGCAATCCATTGACTATTCATATACTCACGTACCATATGGCCGAGCGTATTATATTGATCACGAGTTGTAGAATCTTTGAAACTTTTCCCATACATCGTCTCTAACTTTTCTAGAAAAGTTGATTTAAAACTTTCAACATGAGTAAACATTTTTTCACCACCTACATGTTATTCCATGAGACTTTTATACAATTCCTTATAAGCAAGAGCCGATTGCTCCCAGCTATAATCTTCAGTCATCGCTTGTTTTACAAGTTGCTCCCACACTGGTTTATCGTGATAAAATTCAATTGCACGGTGAACCGTATGCAGCATGTCATGTGCATTAAAGTTCGTGAAACTGAAACCATTTCCTTCGCCTGTTTCTTCATCATAAGAATGTACCGTATCGTTTAATCCACCTGTTTCTCTTACAATTGGAATCGTACCGTACGCTAATGCGATAAGTTGTCCAAGTCCACACGGTTCAAACAGCGATGGCATTAAAAACAAATCGCTTCCCGCATACACTTGGTGCGCTAATTCTTCATTAAATCCGATATAAACTTTTACCTTCTCTGGATACTCATATGCCATCCACTCAAAGAATTGCTCATATTCCGAATCACCTGAGCCTAAAATAATACATTGTACATCTTCTTCCATTATTTCGCGGAATACAGTGCGTACTAAATCAAGACCTTTTTGCTTCGTTAATCTCGTTACCATTGAAATAATTGGTGTATCCTCTTTTTCTAGCAAACCAAAATAACGCTGCAAAGCGCGTTTATTTTCACTCTTTTCATATAATGACTCTGCATCATACTGAGCCTTAATATACGAATCCGTTTCTGGATTATATACGCTCGTATCAATACCATTTACAATGCCGCTAAGCTTATCATTATATTTTCGCAGTAATCCATCTAACTTCTCACCGAAAAATTCATATTGAATTTCTTCTTTATACGTCGGGCTCACCGCTGTAATTTGATCCGAAGCGATAATACCGCCTTTCATAAAGTTTATGTTTCCATAAAACTCTAGCTGCTCACTATGAAAATATTCATCACCAAGCTCTAACAAGTCGTACATCACTTCAGGAGGAAATACGCCTTGGAACTGCAAGTTGTGAATCGTATATACCGTTTTAATACGCTCATATAACGGGTTATCTTGATACTTTTCACGAAGTAAGAAATTAACCATAGCCGTATGCCAATCGTGGCTATGAAGAACATCCACTTCAAAATCAAGATGTGGAATACACTCTAACACTGCTTTTGAGAAATAAGAAAAACGCTCCCCGTCATCATAATGACCATACAGAGAATCTCTCTTAAAATAATATTCATTATCTATTAAGTAATACGTAATTCCGTCTTGCTCACCTTTTAAAATTCCACAATATTGATTTCTCCACCCAAGCGGGACGTTAATTACTTTATGTAACGTACATCCATCTCTTAACTTTTGCGGAATGAGGCTATAATTCGGAAGTATAATACGAACGTCCACTCCTAATTTTTTCAGCTCTTTTGGGAGCGCACCCACTACATCAGCTAATCCTCCCGATTTCACAAACGGTACACATTCTGATACTGCAAATAAAATATTCACTTGTTGTCCCACTGCGCGAAAAGTTTTTATTACTCCTCTTGCAGCTTCCTCCCTTCGAGTTTTCATTTAAATTAAAACTTTAATCAGTGAGGGAAAAAGCCCCCACTGATTCTTTAGGAATAACTATTAATCGTACTGTTTTGTACGCTTCCTTTTTCTACAACATACGGCTCATCGATGTTTCCTTTTAATACGACACCGTCGCCAATTTTCACGTCTTTATCAATAATAACACCGTCTATTATACAGTTATCTCCAATTTGGCTCTTTTGCATAATAATACTGTTACGAATAATTGAACCTTTTCCGATTTTAACTGAACGGGAAATAACACTGTTTTCTACTTCCCCTTCAATAATACTGCCATTTGCAATCATTGTATTTTTCACGACTGCACCCTTTAGATAACGAGTTGGTGGCTCATCTTTTACTTTCGTAAAGATCGGTGCTTCTTTCTTAAATAATTGCTTCCAAATAGCAGGTTGCAAAATTTCTAAGCTATGTTTATAGTAACTTTCGATCGAATCAATAATTGCTACATATCCAGTATGTTCATATGTAGCAATGTGTAATGATTTCCCGCGTTTTTCTCTCACTACATCAAATAAACTGTATTGCTCCACATCTTTATATGTCTCAAATAAATCTAATAATAATTGTTTCTTTAACACGTATGTTTGAAGCGAAACCCCTTCATGGCAAACTTCCGTAATATCAGCTGCCGTATGTATATGTCGCTCTAACACCGCTTGAAAATTTAATGCTGTTACAAGATGGCTATTCGTAATAACAACGTACTCTTCTCTGCTTCTTAGAAAATAATCAATATGTCTTCTAAAGTGTGCAAAAGACCCAAACTCATCTTGGTCACATTGGCAGTTTGGCGGGAATAAAAATAGTCCGTCTCGTTTTCTATCTAAATCCCACTGTTTCCCTGAACCGACATGGTCCATTAACGAACGGTTTTTATGGCTTGTAAAAACTGCCACACTATGAATACTAGAATTCACCATATTTGAAAGCATGAAATCAATGAGTCGATAACGGCCCCCAAACGGTAACGCCGCTAGTGAACGATGCCCTGTTACTTTCTTTAAGGAAGGAAAACTTCCCGTTGCATTAATAATTCCTAACATTTTTTCTCCCATTCATTTCATCCCCCTTTTCTATTTCCCTTCAGCAATTAATACTACATCGTCAACATTCTTTTCTGGACGAATGATTGTTCCATCTTCGATAACCATTTCTGATCCAACGATCGCTCTTTCAATCACAACATTTTTACCAATCTTAGCCCCTGGCATAACGACAGAATCAATCACCATACTTCCTTCTTCCACCGTCACTCCTTGGAATAACACAGAATGCTTCACGTCCCCTTCAATGACGCACCCTTCGTTAATAAGCGATTCTTCTACTTTTGCCTTTTCAGCAATATATTGAGGCGGTTCGTTTGGATTGACAGAGTAAATACGCCAATTACGATCGTTTAAATTCAGTGATGTTTCATCGCGAAGCAAATCCATATTCGCTTCCCATAAGCTCTTCACCGTTCCAACATCTTTCCAATATCCTTCAAACGGATACGCCATCAACTTCTTACCTTCATCTAATAAAAGCGGAAGAACGTCTTTTCCAAAATCGTTACTAGATTCAGGATTTCTTGCATCCATCTCTAAATACTCTTTCAAAATTGACCAATTAAAAATATAGATTCCCATTGATGCAAGATTACTTCTTGGAAATTGTGGTTTCTCTTCAAACTCAACAATCTCCATCTCTTCATTTGTATTCATAATGCCAAAGCGACTCGCTTCATCCCAAGGTACTTCAATAACAGAGATGGATACGTCCGATTCTTTCTCAATATGGTAATCTAGCATCTTACTGTAATCCATTTTATAAATATGGTCGCCTGATAAAATAAGAACATACTCCGGTTCATACTGACTTAAATAGTTTAAATTTTGATAAATGGCACTTGCCGTACCTGTATACCACTTAACCCCTGAAGACTCCGCATAAGGAGGTAATACTGTGACCCCACCGTTTACTCGGTCTAAATCCCACGCATTTCCGATTCCGATATAATTATGAAGTTCAAGTGGTTGATATTGTGTTAAAATCCCAACCGTTTCAATACCAGAATTCGCACAGTTACTTAGCGTAAAATCAATAATGCGATATTTACCACCAAATGGAACAGC
This sequence comes from Bacillus sp. FG16, assembly GCF_057809515.1. Classification (NCBI taxonomy): domain Bacteria; kingdom Bacillati; phylum Bacillota; class Bacilli; order Caryophanales; family Bacillaceae; genus Bacillus; species Bacillus sp. FG16. Next base: position 11,396 of record NZ_JBMDKC010000106.1, on the reverse strand, counting down.
TGGCTTGGCTAAATTTTTTGTTAATGCACTTAAACGACTACCTTTTCCCCCTGCTAGTAACATTGCTACGCACTTTTGTTTTTGAGCCATCTTGTTTTTTGCTCCCCTTTCTCGTCTTCACTGGTCGTAATATGGATACGCCAAATGGTGGAATTGTAATCTCTACATGTGCTGCTTGATTATGGTACGGTTCTAGAATCGTCTTAAGACGTTTCTTATTCACTTGCCCCGAACCGCCATATTGCTCAGCATCACTGTTTAAAATCTCGTTATAATACTCGAAATCTGGTACACCTACTTTATAGTTTTCATATGTAGATTTCGTAAAATTACATACGACAACTAACGCATCTTCTTGTTTATCCCCTTGGCGGATAAAAGAGAAAATACTTTGCTCATTATTATTAGCATCAATCCACTGAAAACCTTCAGGTGAATGGTCAAGCTGCCAAAGTGGTTTTGAGCGCTTATACAATGCTATGAGCTCATTAAAGTAATCATGCATATAACGATGCATTTCAAAATCATGTAAATTCCAATCCAAATCTTCAAGGTCTTTCCACTCATCAAACTGTCCGAATTCTCCTCCCATGAAAAGTAACTTCTTTCCTGGGTGAGTAAAGAAATATCCATATAATAAACGAAGCTGAGCAAACTTATCCCAGTAATCACCTGGCATTTTATTTAATAACGACTTTTTCCCATGAACGACTTCATCATGAGAAAGTGGTAATATGAAGTTTTCAGAGTACGCATATAGTAAAGAAAACGTCATTTTCTCATGAATGTGTTTCCTATATTCAGGCGCACACTCCATATATTTCAGCACGTCATTCATCCAGCCCATGTTCCATTTGTAATTGAATCCAAGCCCACCTTCATACGTTGGAGTTGTTACAAGTGGCCAAGCTGTTGAATCTTCTGCCGTCATAAGAAAATCTTCATCCTCTGCAAACACTGCTTCATTTAACTCTCTTAAAAATGAAACAGCATGCTCATTACTTTGCTCTTGTCCTTCTTTATTCCAGTACAACATGTTCGCAACTGCATCTACTCTGAAACCATCAATATGGAAATATCTCATCCAAAATAACGCATTTGAAATTAAGAAATTACGTACCTCTCTCTTCCCTAAATCAAAATTGACAGTTCCCCATACTGGATTTTCTTGTACATCTTTATCTTTATATTCATAGGTCGGTGTGCCATCAAACAAATATAAACCGTGAGCATCTTTACAAAAATGCCCCGGCACCCAATCTAAAATGACACCGATTCCATATTTATGACATTCGTCGACAAAATGCATTAAATCATGCGGCGTACCAAATCTACTCGTCGCGGCATAATATCCCGTTCCTTGGTATCCCCAAGAACGATCATATGGATGCTCAACAAGCGGCATAATTTCAATATGTGTAAATTGATGTTCCACCACATACGGGATGAGCTCTTCAACCATTTCCCTGTAAGAGTACAGCGTTCCATCTTCTTTCTTTTTCCAAGAACCAAAATGTAATTCATAAACTGTCATCGCTTCTTTATAAATCGATTTTTTCTTTTTCTTACGATTCCAGTTTTTATCATTCCATTCATATCCTTTTATATCAAAAACTACAGATGCCGTATTCGGTCTTACTTCTGCATATACAGCATACGGATCTGCCTTTAAAATGACGTCACCAGCCAACGTTTCAATCGCATATTTATATATTTCTCCTTCTTCAATATGCGGTATAAATAAGGACCAAATGCCTTCTTCTGTCACTTGTAGCATCTTATGTTGCTCATAATCCCACTCATTAAAATCTCCAACAACACTCATTGCTTTCGCATGAGGAGCCCACACTGTAAACCGTACCCCTTGAATCTCACCTTCCGTCACAACATGTGCACCAAAGATGTTATAACTTTCATAGTACTTTTCTGTATGAAACTCATCTCGTTTCACTTCTTCACAATTTATTACACTCAATATGCTCACCTCACTTAGATGACAGAATTTTTTATACTTTAACTATTTCTGCGAAAAACTGCAATATCCTTGTTAATTTATAAAAAATATTCGTTTTTTTCTTAAAAATGTTAGTTTTTCTTCACATTTCCGTGTAAAATATCGAATTTTGACGAATATTCATTGAAAACGCTTTATTATTCTTCTATATTTCTGTCTATTATTTTTTCTCAACCTTTATTTTATTAGGTTTACCCTATTTTTCATGCTATTTTCCAATCAAAATCAAAACAAAATAATCTGTCATAAAAAAATGTTTCTCAACATTTTTTGTCACAATTTTATTGAAATGCGAAATTCATAAGCATATACTTGTTCTCAATAAAGAACTACGATCTTTCGTAACTATAATTCATAGCGGACTACTATGTTTACTTATTTATCCTTGTTGCGAATGATTGCTATAAAAATTTAACTAGGGGGCTTTCTTATGTCATTAAAACAAAAAGTAGGAATGGGAGTTGTCACCGCTTCACTTGGTTTATCCCTTACATTCGGAGGTGTATTCGCCTATTTCAGTGATTCAGAAACATCGAGTAACTCATTTCAAGCTGGAACACTAGATCTTTCTCTTAATCCAAGTGTAATCGTTAATGTGAAAGATTTAAAACCAGGTGATTTTATTGAAAGGAACTTCAAGCTTGAAAATAAAGGTACATTAGATATCGCAAAAGTAGCACTTGAAACATCATATGAAGTTACAGATGCAAAGCAAAATAATGACGGTGAAGATTTAGGTGATCACATTATCGTCAAGTTTCTAGTGAATGATGGACAGCCATCTAATCCAAACGATGATCATGAGATTTTGTGGGAAACAAAACTATCAAAATTAAAAACTATGAAACCTGAAGATGTCGCTACGTCTCTAGAACGTCATAACTTAATAGATGGTATTAAATCTGGTGAAACAGATTACTTACACGTTCTCTTCTCATTTGAAGATAACGACCAAGATCAAAATAAATTTCAAGGTGATTCCCTGCAGCTAAACTGGACTTTCCATGCTGAGCAAACAGCAGGTGTGGAGAAATAATTTTTAAAAATATAAATTACCGGAGGCCTATAAATGAAAAAGAAAAATCGTTTTGTTACTGGAATTGTAACAGCTGGCGTTCTGTTTTCAACTGCCATTCCGTTCAATGTACTTGCTGAAAGTCCTATTAACCAAATTGAATCTTCAAATGCTCATTCTATATTATCGAAGCTTTCTAAAGAACAACGCCTGGCATTACAAACGGTAGATGCCAACCCTGGTTTTACAATTTCACCAGATATTAATACGAGTAGTTCTGAGCCTGTAAATATCATTGTAGAATTTCAAACTGCTCCAGTAAAGATTAATGAATTAAAACAAAAAGAAAAAGGATTACAATCTGCTCCTGAAAATATAAAAGCACGTATTGATCAAGAACATGAAGAATTCGAAAAAGGATTAAAACGTCTTTATCAATTCAGCCCATCAGTAAAATCAGGAAACTTCCAGTCTGTACAAATTAAACGTTCTTATAAGCATGCGATAAATGGTGTTGCAATGACATTACCAGCAAATACAGTTGAAGAGTTGTTACGAATTGGTGTTGTAAAACGTATTTGGAAAGATTACGAAGTGAAATTAAATTTACCAAAACAAGCAGAGCAGAAAGCACCTCAAAAACTAACAGATAGCATTCCGCAAATTGGAGTGGATAAGTTACATAGCGAGGGCATTACTGGAAAAGGAATTAAAGTTGGTGTATTAGATACAGGTATTGATTACAATCACCCTGACTTAAAGGACGTATATAAAGGCTATCGCGCAAAATCTGGTGAGGACTCTAGCAAAGTAGATCCAAATTCAGTAAAGGGTTGGGACTTTATTAATAATGATGCAGATCCAATGGAAACTACTTATTCAGAATGGCAACAATCTGGTGCTCCTGAATTTGATAACCGTGGTTCTTCCTTCTACACAGCCCACGGCACTCACGTAGCAGGTATCGTTTCTGCTCAAAAGAAGAACCAATCTGATTCAGCAGTAAAAGGTGTTGCACCTGACATTGAACTGTATAACTATCGTGTACTCGGTCCATACGGAAGTGGAGATAGTTCAGGTATTATAGCTGCAATTGATAAATCTATTTCTGACGGTATGAACGTTATTAACTTATCGTTAGGTGATGATAGCAACAATCCACTTGATCCAACATCTATTGCTGTTAATAACGCGATGCTTTCAGGCGTTGTTACAGTCGTTGCTGCTGGTAACTCTGGACCGAATCCATCAACACTCGGATCACCAGGTGCTTCGCCATTTGCTATTACGGTTGGAGCCAGTGATAGCTCTATTTCCTTACCGAAACTATCAGGTCATGCTGGACAATTACAATTCCCTAACTTAATTTTGTTCGGCAAAAACTTCACTGATAAAATAGAAGATTTTAAGGGACAAACTTTACCTATTGAATCTGTAGGAATCGGTACGCCTGACGAGTTTAGTAAAAAAGATGTAAAAGGAAAAATCGCTCTCGTTGCACGTGGTACAACCTCATTTGATGAAAAAATTGCTAACGCAAAACAAGCAGGTGCAAAGGCTGTTATTATTTATAACAACGTGGATGGAGAAATTCCTTTCTACGTTGGTGAAAGCACAAAATACATTCCAGCATTCCGCCTAACGAAAGAAGACGGTGAAAAACTAAAAGCTCAAATTGAACAAGGTAGCACATCCTTAACTTTCGATGAAATTAATTACATTCAAACAGAAGGCGATCATCTTGCAGACTTTAGCTCACGCGGTCCTGTTACAGCAAATGATGATATTAAGCCTGATATTACAGCGCCTGGTGTTGCTGTCCTTTCAACAGTTCCTGAATATATTAACGACCCGCAAGAGGGTGAAAACTATGCTGTTTCCTATGAGCGTATGCAAGGAACATCTATGGCTTCCCCTCATATCGCTGGTGTTGCCGCTCTAATTTTACAAGAACACCCAGACTACTCTCCGTTCGATGTAAAAGCGTCTCTTATGAACACAGCTGATGATTTAAAAGAAAAATATTCGGTCTATGAAGTTGGAGCTGGGCGAGTAGATGCTTACAACGCCGTTCGTACAGAAACAAGCTTTAAAGTATTAGATACGACACAAACTGTTGTAAATGATGAAGTAATTGAAGTGCCCGAAGAAACTGGATCTATTGCATTCGGTAAGTTTTATCAAAAAGACGGTGAAGCTCTTGAACAAAAACGAAATATAAAAGTAACTAATCATAATAAACAAGAGAAAAAAGAATTTAAAACAGAAATTTCTTATACACCAGCTTCGCCTACTATTAACGATGCTGTCGCAAACGGTGTAAAAGTCTCTGCTCCAGAAACAATTACTCTTGATGCTGGCAAAACAGATGAAATTGAAGCAAAAATTAATGTTCCAGCCGGTGTAAAACAAGGCCGATATGAAGGATATATTCATATTACGAACACGAAAAATAAAGAAGAAACATATCAAATCCCATTCTCTATTCGTGTATCAGAGCCCGGTATTGAAAATGCAATACTATCAAGAAAAGCAATTTCAACTGATACATCTAAATTTAATCCATACGGTGAATCGTATGTTCACGGGGCATTCCAATTAAACAGCGAACTTGAAACGTTAGATCTTATCGTAAAAGATTCCAAAACAGATAAAGCTCTCGGCTTCATTGGAACATTAAACACAAGTGGACTAAAAACTGATGTGTATTACTACTTAGACTCGTTCTTTAATGGAAAAGTGTATCCTTTTACAAATGATCCTGCAAAACCAATTGGTGATGAGAAAATCAACTTACCAGAAGGAGACTACACAATTGAGTTTGTCGGTTATGATAAGGCTGGGAAAGCACGTGTAAAAGGTGATTATGTTGTAATTGATAATACCCCACCAGAAGTGAGACTAATTGGATTAAAACCTGGTATTTACGAGTTAAATGAAGAAAATTATACAGTAGAAGATGGCAAAAAAGCACTATGGATTAAAGGAAATGTATACGATTCAAATGTTGACTACTTAAAAGGAAAAGGATTAAACATTACGCAAGAAGCGAATGGCGTTATGTACTATGACTATTCTCCATACTTGCATAAGTTTTTACCGATTAATGCAAATGGCGATTTTAAAGTTGGCATTACACCTGACTCCTTCAGAACGGAAGGTCCAATGAACACAGGCGTATATATTTTCGATTATGCAACTGCAGGAGCTGACTATCCAAGCGGTGTAAATAACTACTGGTTTATCCCGCAAGGTGCTCAATATGCGAAAGCTAGTTACGATAAAAAAGAATTATATAAAAATGACGAGTTCACAGTAACACTAAACGCAAAACACGTAAAACAATTTGTTGCTGGGCAATTTAATGTAAACTTCCTAGAGAAGAACTTCAAATTTGCAAATGCGAAATTTAATCCTGCTTTTGAAAAGCTACTTTCCGAAAAAGGAGTAACCGCAAAAGTAAATGAACCGAAACTAGAGGCAGGTTCGGTTACAGTTGGCGGCGCTATCGATGACAAAAACTTTGCTGGATTAGATGGTGATTTCCCGTTCATTGATGTAACTTTCAAAGTAGAAAATGATGAATTTTATGAAGCAAATGCTCAATTAGAGTCACCAATTTTTGTTTACTGGAAACAAGGTGAATCAGAACCAAATAGAATGCGTGTACTTCAAGATCAAACATTCTCAGTTATGTCCTTAAATTCACTAGTAGAAGGAAATATTAAACCTGGTGCATTCTTAAATGAACGTGGATATTTAGATGAAAAGTTTGATTATACAAAGCTTGGCGTAAAAGTATATGCAACTGATTCTTACCGTCATAAGTTTGAAGGCTCACTAGATAAATACGGATACTTCAAACTCAATGGACTTCCAGTTAATAAACGCGACTACAACTTATATGTAGAAGTGCCAGGACATTTAACAAGCCGCCTAACAACGAAACTTGGTACTGAAAAAGACGGTAAGCTGCTTGGCCAATATTATTATGCAAGACCTGACGAAAACCTTGCCGGCGATGTAAATGGTGATAAAGTAATCGATATTAAAGATGGTGAAATTATCGCTAGCAACTACGGTAAAAAAGGACTAACTGTAAAAGACGGAGATCTTAATAAAGATGGTATTGTCGACGAAAAAGATATTCGCTTCGTTGAAAAAAACTTCTTGAAAAAAGGGCCAGATGCATCTAAATCACAAACACCTGTAGAAAAATCAAAAAGCGGTACACTGGTAGATATTTTAAAGAAATTAGGATTAACACCTAAAAAATGATAAAGTGAAACTTTAATCAGTGGGGGGTGTTCATCCCCCACTGATTATCAGCCCTCACCAATCGGGCTTTTACGGGCAGTTGATCACCAAACTAACTTCTTTGCTTTCGCTGCATTTTGAGGTGGGATCTTACTGCCCGTTAATGCGGGATAATAAAGAGCACTCTACTTAAAGTAGAGTGCTCTTTTCTATAAACGACCCTTATCCAGCAAAAGGGGTATATTGGGGATATACAAGGGAAACCGGAAAAGGAATTTATATTAAATTATATAAGTTCAGAGGTAAGAAGCAGTTTCCCACCTCTGAATTATTTAGCAATTATTATAGTACTGGTGCCATTGTTTCTTTTAATACTTTTACAGAATGAGCGAATTTCGCTTTTTCATCTTCATTTAGCTCAAGTTCTACGATTTCACGTACACCTTCGCGGTTAATTACAGCTGGAACACCTACGTAAGCATCTTTTTCACCGTATTGACCTTCAAGGTATGCAGATACAGTTAATACGCTGTTCTCATTGTTTAAGATTGCTTTAGTTACACGAAGTAGTGACATACCGATTCCGTAGTAAGTTGCACCTTTACGCTCGATGATATGGTAAGCTGCATCACGTACATTTTCGAAGATTTTATCTAAGTCTTCTTGATTGTACTGTTCGTTGTTAGCTAAGATTGTTTCTAGTTTTTGTACACCGATAGTAGCGTGGCTCCATACTGGAAGTTCAGTGTCACCGTGTTCACCAACGATGTAAGCATGAACGTTACGTGGATCTACATCTAAGTAGTCACCTAACATGTAACGGAAACGAGCAGAGTCTAAAGTAGTACCAGAACCGATTACGCGCTCTTTCGGTAAACCAGATTCTTTCCAAGTTACGTAAGTTAAAATATCAACTGGGTTAGTTGCGATTAAGAAGATTCCATCGAATCCGCTATCCATAATGCCGCGAACGATTTGTTTAAAGATCTTTGTATTTTTCTCAACTAAGTCTAAACGAGTTTCACCTGGCTTTTGTGGTAATCCAGCAGTGATAACTACTAAATCTGCATCTTTACAATCTGCATAGCTACCGCTCCAAACTTTTGTCGGTGATGGTGAGAATGGTACCGCATGGCTTAAGTCCATTGCTTCCCCTTCTGCTTTTGCTTCATTAACATCTACTAATACGAATTCTTCAGCTACACCTTGGTTGATCATTGAGTAAGCGTAACTACAACCTACAGCTCCTGTTCCTACTAATACTACACGATTGATACCTTTTTTCATGTTAATTTCCCCTCTCTATTGTTCACATATATTTTTTATGATTATTTAAGTAATTAATTAAAATACTAATTTAATGTTGTTTAACTTCTTTACATTCATATTGTAGCACGTATTATTGTGAAAAAGTTCACAAATTATGACCTATTTGTGAACTTTTTCACATAGAGTGTAAAGTTATTAGAATAGGTGTGGAATCCATTTCAATGGAGGCGTTTTCTTTAGATTGTGAATAAAAATAGTGTGATTCGATTATTCCCTGTAACCAAATTCATTTTTTATAATCCAAATCCTAATAGTCGAAAAAGAAATCGTATTATAAGATTAAACTAACACATTATCGCCTTACAAAATGGACGTTAGTTGGCCTATATAGAATACAGTGAAATAAATCAATTAGCATATTCTTTAACACCTCCCTTTTAACCATTACCCTATATTAATAAAAAAATATCAGTTAAAATCATGCATTCTTTTCTAGTAATAAACCATCCAATATAAGTGATAGGCTACGCAAAGCTTTAGACAAATGCATCTCTGCATCTTCAGAATTCGCAATCCAACAAGCAAGGTCCACTAGTCCGCCATTTATGAATCTTGCTAATGCTTCACAATCCGTGTTTTCAATAATAGAGTCCTTCATTAGTTGCTGAAGCATCTCCGCCATCGTCACTAAACATTGTGACTGTGATGATTGATAATAACTAGTTCCTAATACTGCTGGTGCATCACGAAGTACAATTCGCTGGATCTCTGGATTAAGTGCCATTGATAAATACGCACGACAACGCCCAACAAACCCTTCCCATTTTCCTTCCGCCTCATCTGATACTTTTCCTAATTTATTATCCATTTCCATATCAATTTCTTTTACAACCGCTTCTAACAATCCTTTTTTATCACCAAAATGATGATAAATTGCACCACGTGTTAAACCGACAGATGCTGTAAAATCATCCATAGACGTGTTTACATATCCAACTGTACCAAAAGCCTCTCTTGCTGCACTTAGCAATTTTGCACGTGTTTCAATGATCATTTCTTCTCTTGTTTTTCTACCCATCTTTTCCTCCTACTTCTATTCATTCTCTTTATTCAAAATGAATCCTATTATAGTATCGTTCTCTATGTAAAAGAATAACTCCTTTTATCGTTAGCTCTCTACCCAACGATAAAACTTTCTAATTGACATACGCACCGTATGTTAATATGATATTGGCATACGGTGCGTATGTCAATTGTTTCTAGCTTACAAGATAATATAACTTCTTACCTATATCCTACATTGACTCACTGTCCCTTTTTATAGAAGGTATTAATGAAACAGAGGAGGAGTTAAAAGAATGAAGAATGTATATGTAAACGTCAAATACTTTGGTGATTATCATGTTTAATTCCTACCGCGAAATTTTCAGTGCTCCTGGTACAAAAGGATTCTCATTAGCAGGATTTATAGCTCGGATGCCTATATCAATGATGGGCATAGGTATTGTTACAATGTTATCTCAGTTACGTGGTGACTATTGGCTTGCTGGAGCTGTTGCAGCCACCTTTACATTATCATCAGCTTTACTAGCTCCTCATATTTCTCGGATGGCCGATCAATTAGGGCAATCTCGCATACTTCTTCCGACTACAGGTATCAGTGTTTTCTTTACGATCCTCTTACTCCTATGTACGAAATATGAAGCTCCTTATTGGACGCTATTTCTATCCGCCTTATGTGCAGGTTGTATGCCCAACATGTCAGCCATGGTGCGTGCACGTTGGACTAAACTATACCGTGGATCCCATAAATTGCATACAGCATTTTCCTTCGAATCGGTCGTCGACGAAATTTGCTTCATCATTGGTCCTGTATTATCTGTCAGTTTAAGTGTTATGTTCTTCCCAGAAGCGGGCCCACTTTTATCATCTGTTTTTCTTACAATTGGGGTATGCCTATTCACCATGCAAAAAAGCACAGAACCGCCTGTACACCCTCATGACATTACAAACAAAGGAACAGTGTTTAAAATCGGTTCTTTGCGAGTACTAGTATTCACACTCATCGCCATAGGTACTATATTTGGCACAATAGATGTCGTTAGTGTAGCTTTTGCTGAACATCAAGGAAACACCGTAGCTGCTAGCTTTGTACTTTCTGTCTATGCAATCGGTTCATGCCTTGCAGGTCTAATTTTCGGTACCCTTAAACTCAGTACTCCACCCTATAATCAATTTTTAATAGCAGTCACACTATCCATGATAACAATGCTACCACTAGTTTTCGTAAACACTATTACTTGGCTAGTAGTTATTGTTTTCTTTGCAGGGTTATCTGTCGCTCCTACTATGATTATTACCATGGGACTTGTGGAAAAAATCGTACCTGAATCAAAAATAACCGAAGGAATGACTTGGGCAATTACAGGACTTGGAATTGGAGTCTCCCTAGGATCAGCGATAGCTGGTTTAGTTATTGATAACTTTGGAGCTCGGGCAGGATTTAGTGTGGCCATTATAGCCGGAGGCCTTGCCTTAACTATTGCACTTTTAGGATACAAAACTCTTCACTCCGCATATAGTCATGCTGTTATGAAACCGGATGGGCATTCAGCAGAGGGTTAAAACATATTCAAAAAATAGGATTACCTCTTCTTATGTATAAGAAGAGGTAATCCTATTTAAATTGATATAACTTTTTAAAATTTATTATTTATAATCTGTTATAGCTTCTTCTATATCTATACACAACAAAAAAGAGATAGCAGATTATGCTATCTCTTTTAGTATGACCCGTACGGGATTCGAACCCGTGTTACCGCCGTGAAAGGGCGGTGTCTT
>NZ_JBMDKC010000105.1:0-19517 GCF_057809515.1 Bacillus sp. FG16 | reverse complement strand
AGTTCAAATGAACAAAAGTTAATATTGTGTCTATCCTTAAGTTGATGGGCATGTGGCTTATGCATCACACGAAAATATTCGATCACGGCATTTTAATTAATAGAGGGTCTACAGATCGTTCCGTAGAGATTTGTAAACTATTAGCACCCCACTGGGAAATACGAAATTCCAGATTTCTTGAGTTTGATCCAACTAATACTGATATTGAAGTGATGGAAATTGAAAGAGAAGTTTCAGGTTGGAAAATCGTTTTAAATACTACTGAATTCTTTTGTTGTAATAATACTGAAGAATTTTTTTCATCTCTCCATACACTAGGCCAAAACATGTATGCGATTAGAATGATTTTAATGATAGATAATCATAATTATAATTATTCAAAGCCTAGATATTCTATCCCCTTAGTAGAACAGCGATACCACGGTGTCTTCCCTTATAACCCAAATCTCGGATGTGCTTGGAGATTTATTCACAATCATCTAGACGGTGCATATTTACCTGGTAGACACCATTCGCGGCATGGATATATAATTTATGACTATCCTTCATTTATTTTAAAATTTTATTTTAGCCCTTGGAATGAACAATCAAAGGCAAGAAAATTACAAATTACACCTACCCTTTCAAAAAGGGGTGTTCAAATGGGGCTTCAAACACATTACGGTCAATCTCCTGAAGTACTGGACATACGTTTTTTAGAGCTTAGTAACCTAACACAAGACCTCCGTCATAACCCTGAATATCAAGAATTATTCCCAAAATTCAAACTGTAATATTTTCTGCATCGTCATCACCTCAAACATTTTCATTCGCTTAATCAAAAACAATCTCATTTGCATAAAACATGAATACTGTATAAATAATAAATTTTTATTTTAGGAGGAAAAAATGAAAGCTGTTATTCTTGCTGGTGGGTACGGTACAAGAATTGGGGAAGAAACACATTTAAAACCGAAACCTATGATTGAAATTGGAACAAAACCCATTCTATGGCACATTATGAGTTTGTATAGTCATTACGGGATTACTGAGTTTATTATTTGCTTAGGCTATAAAGGATATGCAATTAAAGAGTTCTTTCTAAATTACAACTTACACATGTCTGATTTCACAATACAGTTAAACGATAATACAATTACTAGCCATTCTCATTGTGTAGAACCATGGAAAGTTACACTAATCGATACTGGTGTAAATACCGAAACGGGTGGCCGAGTGAAAAAGATTCAAAATTATGTCGGAGACGAACCTTTCTGCCTCACTTATGGTGATGGATTAAGTAATGTAAATATAAAAGAACTTATTACATTTCATAAACAACATGGGAAAATGGCTACTGTTACTGCCGTACAACCTCCTGGTAGATTTGGTTCTCTCATATTAGATAAACAGTCTGTAACATCTTTTCAAGAAAAACCATTAGGTGATGGCGGATGGGTTAACGGTGGATTTTTCGTTTTAAATCCTGAAGTTTTCAATTACATTAGTGGAGATAAGTCTGTTTTTGAAACAGACACTTTAGTTCAGTTAGTAAACAAAAATGAATTGGCCGCATATCAACATTCTGGTTTTTGGCATCCAATGGATACATTGCGCGATAAAAATAAATTAGTCGAGCTATGGGAAAGTAATAACGCTCCGTGGAAGGTTTGGTAATATGGCTTCATCATCTTTTTGGAATAAGAAAAAAGTATTTATTACAGGACATACCGGCTTTAAAGGCTCGTGGCTCACCCTTTTTTTAACTTCATTAGGTGCAGAAGTAATCGGGTACTCCTCTCAACTCCCCTCAAATCCTAGCCTTTTTGAACAAGGTAACGTAGCAAAAGAGTGCACATCAATTAACGGCGACATTACAGATTACGATTCTTTATTCCGTGCCCTGAAACAACATAACCCGGACATACTATTTCATTTAGCAGCCCAGCCGATCGTCACCATTTCATACAAAAATCCTATCGAAACATTTAAAACGAATGTTTTAGGTACTGTTCACGTATTAGAAGCCGCAAAACATATAGAAAGTATACGTAGTATCATTAATGTTACAAGTGATAAATGCTATGAAAATGACGGGAGCGGTAACCGAGCATTCGTGGAAAGTGACCGATTAGGAGGTTTCGATCCTTATAGTGCTAGTAAAGCTTGCGCTGAACTAGTTGCAACATCCTATCAAAAATCATTCTTCCGCACTAATACTCAGAAACTTGCCTCAGTAAGAGCAGGTAACGTCATCGGCGGTGGTGATTGGGCTGAGAACCGATTATTCCCGGATATAATCCGTGCATATTTAAAAGATGGTACATTAAATATTAGAAACAAAAACGCTATTCGTCCGTGGCAACACGTATTAGATCCTTTACACGGCTATATTCTTTTAGCTGAGAAGCTTTGGAAAGATGCAGAATATGCAGCAGCGTGGAATTTCGGTCCGGTGAATGAACCTAACAGAACCGTTCATGATGTCATTCAATCTATAATGAAATTATGGAATCAACCGCTAACAATTCTTTCTCCTCATACAAACACTCCTTATGAATCACCTATTTTAACACTTGATAGTACAAAAGCAGCAAATAAACTCAGTTGGACACCTAAGTTATCAACAGATCATTCTATCGCTTGGACTGTTGATTGGTACAAAAAATATGCATCTGGTGAAAATATGGAATCTTTCACGCGACAACAAATCGATGCATTCAAAAATTTATAAGGGGGCTATAAAATGGAACAGAAAAAATGCCGTTTTTGCCACTCATTACTAACAAATACTTTTTTAGATTTAGGAGTTTCCCCTCTCGCTAACTCATTTGTAGCTCCTGAACACTCATATAAAATGGAACCATTTTATCCGCTGCACACATTTGTTTGTAACTCTTGTTTACTTGTACAATTAGATGAGTTTGAATCTCCGCACAATATTTTTCATGACTATTTATACTTCAGTTCTTACTCATCAAGCTGGCTACTACACGCTAAGCAATATGTAGAAATGGCGATTAAGCGTTTTAACTTAACAAACCATTCGAAAGTGATTGAAATCGCGAGTAACGACGGGTACTTATTACAATACTTTCAAAAAGAAAATATCGAAACGTTAGGAATTGAACCAGCAAAAAATGTAGCAGAAATCGCTATCCAAAAAGGAATTCCTACTGAAGTGAATTTTTTCAGCAATGATTTAGCAAAAAAATTACCGCAAGCAGATTTAATCGTCGCAAATAACGTATTAGCACACGTTCCGAACTTACATGATTTTGTTGCCGGTTTAAAAACGTTATTAAAACAAGATGGCACAATAACAATTGAATTCCCTCACTTATTAAACCTCATATCCTTTAAACAGTTCGATACTATATACCATGAGCACTTCTCCTATTTTTCACTTATTAGTCTTCAAAAAGTTTTAGCTTATCATCATCTGCAAATTGTTGATGTAGAAGAACTTGCAACGCACGGTGGTTCCTTGCGTATTTTTGTAAACCATCACAGTGACTCCTCTACTATCCATGCCAGTGTTACAAATATAATCCAAGAAGAAATAGATCACGGGCTAGATACATTAGATTGCTATCTCCTTTTTTCTAAACGCATCGAACAATTGAAAATAAATATTTTAAAGTTTTTTATCGAAGCAAAATCTTCAAACAAACAAATTATCGGTTACGGTGCTCCAGCTAAAGGAAACACCCTTTTAAATTATTGCGGGATAGGAAAAGAATTTCTAGCTTATACAGTAGATAAAAACCCTCACAAACAAAACCTCCTTCTACCAGGAACCCGCATTCCAATACAATCTCCAGAAGAAATTAAGCGTACAAAACCTGATTACATTCTCATACTCCCTTGGAATTTAAAAGATGAAATTATGAAAGAATGCTCTTTCATTCGTGAATGGGGCGGCAAATTTTTAGTAACGATTCCAGAAGTTGAGGTGATTGAGCCATGAAAAAAATTCTTGTAACAGGAGGTAGTGGATGGATTGGTAAATATGTTGTAAATTCTCTTATACAAAGGGGCTATGAAATACACGCCACTTACAATACAAATAAGCCTTCTCACATCTCTTGCCATTGGCATAAAGTAAATTTACTTTGCGATGAAGAAGTAAAAAAACTCATTTACGACATGAAGCCTAGTCATCTCATTCATTTAGCGTGGGAAGCAGTACCGCCAGCTTGTTATGTATCTATTCATAATTACTATTGGCTTACATCTAGCATCTCATTGATTCAACACTTTACAACATGCGGCGGAAAGCGAGTCGTTGTTGCCGGTACTGGCGCAGAATATGAATGGTTTAACGGCGTACTATTTGAAGATTCACCACTTCTTTCCTATAAAACCCCGTATTCATTATGTAAAAATGCACTGCACTCCTGGTTAGAAACGTATGCACAACAAACAGGCCTCAGCATGTGTTGGGGCCGCATTTTTCATATGTATGGCCCTCACGAACAAGGTAATCGGCTCTTTTCGAACATTATCACTTCCTTATTAAAAAACGAGGAAGCACTATGTACACATGGAAAACAATCGAGAGATTTCCTCCATGTGAGTGACGTCGCTGACGCTCTCGTAACAGTATTAGAACATGGCGTTACAGGCACCATCAATATCGCTTCAGGTCAATCTGTACAAATTAAAGAACTAGCTTCTATCATCTCTAAAAAAATAGGGAAAGAACATTTAATTAAACTAGGCGCGATTCCCTTCTCTAAGGATGAACCTTTATTCGTCGGCGTTAGTGTAGAACGTTTAAAGACTGAAGTAAACTGGAAACCACAATACGATTTAAATACTGGCATTGAAGATACAATCTTGTGGTGGGAATCATTTATAAAAAAGCATAACGATACGCAGCATTAAACCGTAAATCCTTCGTTCCTCTCGCTAATTCCTTATACCATTCTTCTAATCTTTCCGGCGTAACAATATGATGCGTACCCATTCCTCCATGCTTACTAGCTTCAGAAAGAGTCGGACCAATTTGTAACTTTCTCTTTCTCATCGCATCGTTCCACGGACTAAATCCAAACCATAATATACAAGCAAGAGGTGGATAGCTCATAGATTCATGCGCGGATAAATGTCTTCCAACCGTATAACTTCCGTGTTCATGGTTATGAATAAATCTACCTCTTCTCCATAACGCCCAATCTTCTGGTAAATAACCGTGAAATCGTTGTTTCATTAAAGGGATTCCAAAGTTAAGGTCCGGATAATTATAGTTAAGATTATCGACCATAATAAGCCCTTCTAGCCAATACATCCTCCCTCCCAATTCATTTAGTGATTTCCAAAACTGATTTTTATCTTGCACACAAAGAAACTCAGTCGTATTTAAAATCATTTTCCATCCTTTTACTTCTTGTTCTACCATCATTACTTCATGATCTGTCGCAAATGCATCAAACTCTGGATTCACAGAATCTCGCACTTCCCAATGCGGTGCGAATTTTTTACAAATTTCGACTGAACGATCTGTAGAACCTTTATTAATTAAAATGCCATGATCAAACAGTTTCGTATGATGCTTAAGCCACCATGGTAATAAATACTCTTCATTGTAAAAATGAGAAATAACGGTTGTAGTTATAATATTCTCCTCCTCTTTCTCTATTAATCTACTTTTTCATCCTACTCTTAATATACTTCTCAGTTATGTAATTGGTTTCTTTTATTTTTAAAATATGTTTTTCTACCATATACTATGCTCTCTTAGACAATTTCCATTTTCTAAAGAATCAACTCCGTACAATAAACACCCCCAATAAACTGAAAATTAAGTTATAATATCATTATAAAATACGAAGGGGGAATGCACGCATGTACTACAACACTTCATTCGAAAATGATCAACCTGTAGGCCGTCTATAAACTAAGACGGGCATTCATTTAGCACATACATTATGCCTCGTCTTAGGGAACTCATATTACCCTAAAAATAGACGGAGGTACTTTACATGAAACAAACAATTTTAGGAGCTATATGCTTATCACTAACAGCAAGTATATGGGGCGGTATGTATGTTGTTAGCAAATACGTACTCGATTTTATCCCACCACTAACACTCGTTTGGCTACGCTTTATTATCGCTTTTGTTGTTTTGTATTTCATTTTGAAAATAGCTGAGAAAAAGCAAAAGAAAAAAGTAGTCATTCGCAAAAAAGATTGGCTCCTATTCGCTTGGATTGGATTTATCGGCTATTTCATTTCGATCACATGCCAATTTATCGGAACAAAATTATCCGACGCTCATACAGGCTCGTTAGTTACATCAGCTACACCTGCATTTATGGTTATATTTGCAGCGCTCATTTTGAAAGAAAAACTAACTGCTCGTAGACTTTTATCTACTATAATAGCGACAATCGGTGTCATTATCGTAATCGGGTGGGATATCGAAATTGGCTCCTATTTTATTGGGACAATCATTTTAGTTGGAGCCGCTATTACATGGGCTTTACTATCTATTTATGTAAAAATCGCTTCAATCCAATTTTCATCCTTAGTTATTACAACGTACGCAATTTTCTTTTCACTCTTTTTTATTACACCTTTTATGATATGGGAGCTACAAACGGCCTCTATCGGAACAGTAAATACGTACGTAATATTAGGCGTATTATACTTAGGAATCGTCTCAACAGCAGGTGCCTTTTTCCTTTGGAATAAAGGATTAGAATTACTGGATGCAAGCATCGGTTCCTTATTTTTCTTCTTCCAACCTATCGTTGGATCGTTACTTGGTTGGTTGCTCTTAAATGAAACATTAAATAGTAACTTTTTTATTGGTGGTATTCTCATTATATGTAGTGTTTTAATTACTACTTTTGAAAAGAAATAACAAAACAGGCAGAGATTCTTAATCTCTGCCTGTTCGCATAATTGGGTCTTGATCATGAAAACCAATACAAATCGGTATATTACTTTGCACTTCACTACGTACACTTATAAAACTACACAGCGTTTTAGCAATTAAATATAAAGTGATACCGATTGCTTTTTCACTTGTGTCAAAGCCATTTTCATTATACATATCCGCTAATTCTACAGACCCCGGTCCCTCAACATCATATGTCCATTCAGAAGCCCAATCATCATCCTCTTCTTCAAGTGGAACGTATTCCTCACAAATATAAAACTGACTAGTCCACTCGTTATCAAGGTCATACTCAAAATAAATCGCTTTTGCTTCTTCATTAGTAGCCATTTCTACAGCTGCATCCAAACCTACTCGAATACTTTCATTATATGACTCTAAATCAATTGCTTTAATTCGTTCTGCATATTCTGTAGACGCCAACATGCAACAAATATCATAATACTTCGCTTCTATTTGCTCTACTGCTAACGAAAAGACATCCTCTTGCATCTCTTCTAAATACTGAAATATATCCACACTAAATACTCCTCACTCTTTACGCACTCCAATGCGATGGACGGGACAATAATTTCGGTAATTTCGTATATTTGTCCCCTCTCGCCGCATTTACTTGAACTTGCGTCAGAAAAATACTATTAGTAAAATCAGTCCCGCGAATATCTGCATCTCGCAAATCTGCTCCGATGAGATCTGCTCCTCTTAAATCTGCACCATTTAAGTTAGCCGCAATTAAGTAAGCTCCTCTTAAATTTGCACCTTGTAAATTTTTCTTTTTCAGATTCGCTCCCATAAGGTCTGCTCCGCGGTGTATGATTCGTTTCTTACGCGCAGTATTCATTTCCTTCCATACTAATTCGCTCGTTTCTAAAAGAAGAATGTTCACCTCTGCCCTATGCATTGGAACATTTATTTTCATTAACTCATCTGGATTTAAATTCGAAAGTCGCTCTGTCTCCTCAATTGCGGTCTCCAGCTCTTTATGAATTGGCTGTGTTGCCTTTAAAAGAATCGCTTCATTCAAATACCAAAGCATTTCATGAAGTTGATGCATAACCGGAAAAGCATCGTACATTTTTCTTGCATGCTTTGCATCTTTCCGCCAATCAATTCCTTTAAACGTAACTTGAGAGATTTTCTGCCCAGCACCGAAACATTCAAATACTGTACAACCTTTATAGCCATTTCCTCTAAGATTTTTATGTATACTACATTTATAATCTGATTGTAAATTAGAACATGGCTTCCCACCATCTTTATTCACCGCAAAATCTACCGATGCTGCGAACGGTAATGCAACGCAACATAGACCGAAGCATGTTTCGCAGTTTGCTTTTAAATGATCGTTATGATTAGTCAAAATCTATACCCCCTGTTGTCTTTTGACTATTTCATAATATTCCAACTGTAATAAATAATCAATTTTAAAATAAACTAGCATCTTTCATTTCAATTCATAACTTTATCATTCGATTTCCTTTCAATTGAAAAGGACTATTTCTATTTAATGAATTATAATTAAATTATAAATTTTCAAACTAAAAGGAGGCTTATTATGGCACTAGAAATGAAAACAAACTGTCAAATTTGCGATCAATCGCTCGAGCAAAATTCAGAAGCTTACATTTGTGTATATGAATGTACATTTTGCGCACCATGTACAGAAGAAAGACAAAACGTTTGTCCAAACTGCGGCGGCGAATTAGTACGTAGACCGAAAAAGAAACAATAAAAAGCAAAGCGATATCGCTTTGCTTTTTATTGTTTTCTGAGTATATGAAATTATATCGAACACAACTTAAACATTTAAAAACTTCACACAAACAGGCTCTGGCACAGCAACATCAGATTGTAAAAGTGTTAACTTACCTGTAGATTCATCTCTTGAAAATAACACAAGATTATGTGACTTTTCATTTGTAGCAACAAGGAACTTTTCAGTAGGATCTAATACAAAGTCTCTTGGCCAATTTCCTTCTGTAGATGTGTGTTCAACAAATGTAAGCTGACCTGAATTTTGATCTACGCTATAAACAGCGATACTATTATGACCACGATTACCTGCATATACAAAACGGCCGTCAGAAGAAATATGAATCGCACTTCCTTGACTATTTTCATCAAATTGTTCTGGAAGAGTAGAAATATACTGTTCTTCTGTAAAGGATCCTTCTTGCGAGTTATATGTTAACACAATAACCTCTGAACTCAGCTCAGTCATCACATAAGCGTATTTTCCATTCGGATGAAAAGTAATGTGTCTTGGACCACTTCCTGGTTTTACAGATAAACGATTCACTTCTGTTAATGTACTATCTTTTACTTCATACGTAATTATTTTATCTATTCCTAAATCAACGCCCACTACATATTTTTCATCAGGAGTGTACCCCGCGTAATGTGCATGTGGTTTTTCTTGTCTTTCTTTATTCGGACCTGAACCTTCATGTGCCATAATAGATGAAGCAGGATTTACAGTTCCATTTTCTTCATTTATTTCAAAAGACTCAATCGTTCCTTTATGGTAATTCGCTGTAACTACTGTATGATTTCCACTATCAACACTAATATGACAAGGAGAAGCACCTTCTACTACTTGTCTATTTTTCGCTTTTAGTTCTCCAGTATAACTATCAATGGAATACGCAGCTACACCGCCAGATTCGCCTTCCTTAACAACAGAATAGAGATATTCATTATTTCGGTTAATCGTTACATATGTAGGATTATCCAGCTTAGCGGCAAGTGTTACATTACTAATTTTTTTTGCTTCTGTGTCTAAAGTAAACTTATATATTCCTTCGCTATTTTCTTTCGTGTAAGTTCCAACATATCCAATAAACTCTTTGTTATCCTTCATTTTCATAACCCTCTCTCCCTATATTTTACGTTCATCATGCTTCTTAAAATATTTTATGTTGAAAGAGTATCCAAAAAAATCGGAGTACTTCTTTATACGTTACCATATTTTCTTGGTACATAGCTTTTAAACCCACTTTTTTTGATACGCTGCTATACTTTCATATTCCTCTTCCAATTGACGGGACAGACGAATATAGATTGGCGTTAAATCTTTATATTTTTCCACACTTTCCATGTTTGGCTCATGATGAAAATCTGCACCTACCATTTCAGAAACTACGGATAATGTATCTATTTCACCTAAACTATATAAACCGAGGATTGCAGCTCCTAAGCAAGAGCTTTCGAAACTTTCCGGAACATATACGTCTTGATGGAAGATGTCCGCCATCATCTGTCTCCAAAGTTCCGACCTTGCAAAGCCGCCTGTCGCTTGAATTTTTTTCGGTTCGCCAATTAACTCTTTTAAAGCGAGAAGAACCGTATATAAATTATAAATTACTCCCTCTAAAACAGCACGGATAAGATGTTCTTTCTTATGATGCAATCCGAGTCCAAAGAAAGATCCGCGTGCATTTGCATTCCATAAAGGCGCTCTTTCCCCGGCTAAATATGGGTGAAATAATAAACCGTCAGATCCAGGATTCACTTTTGCTGCTATTTCAGTAAGTACTTCATATGGATCTTTCCCTAAGCGCTTTGCAAGTTCAATCTCTGAAGTACCCAATTGGTCACGAGCCCATCTAAAAATCATACCGCCATTATTAACTGGTCCACCGATTACCCAATGGTCTTCAGTTAACGCATAACAAAAAATTCTACCTTTCGGATCTGTTACAGGACGATTTGTTACAGCACGTATCGCACCGCTTGTACCAATTGTAACAGCCACAACGCCAGGATCTATTGCATTTACACCTAAATTAGATAGTACTCCATCACTCGCTCCTACCACAAAAGGCGTAGAAACAAGTACATTCATCTCTTTGGCAAGCTCTTCATCTAATCCTGTTAAACTGTGCGTTGTTGGAACAAGCTTTGAAAGCTTTTCATCTGTAATTCCCGCAACATGTAAAACCTCTTCATCCCATTTTAAAGATTTCAAATTAAACATCCCTGTCGCTGATGCTATAGAATAATCAATTACATACTCTTTATATAACTTGTAAAAAACATATTCTTTAATAGAAATGAATTTATAACTTTTTGCGAATAACTCTGCCTGCTCATTCTGTAGCCAAACTAATTTCGAAAGTGGTGACATCGGATGAATTGGTGTCCCAGTACGAAGGTAAATTTCATGACCATTCATATCATTCTTTATTTTCTCCGCCCAGCTTGCACTTCTATTATCTGCCCAAGTGATACATCTCGTTAACGGCTCTCCCTTTTCATCTACGGCAATGATACTATGCATTGCCGAGCTAAAAGAGACACAAAGAATATCACTTGGCTGTACACTACTTGATTGTATAGTTTCTTTAATCGTATTTATTACTGCACGAAAAATTTCTTCTGGGTCTTGTTCTGCTGTTTCAGGCGTAGGAGAATATAAAGGATATTCAATTCCATGACTAGCAATAACAGATCCATCAGTAGAAAATAGAACTGATTTTGTACTAGTTGTCCCAATGTCTACACCAATCATATATTTTGAGCTCACCATTTCTTCCTCCTAACAAAAAATCCCTACAGTATCCTAATAATATAAGAACCATAAAAATACATTTATTTTATCTATTCATAACGTTATGTGCTAAAGTTATCTCTCTACATTCATATAAAAATATCCTTATTTTAAACAAACATATCGAGTATTAAAACTCCTCCAAAAGCGATAAATGAAAGTAACGTTTCTAATACAGTCCATGTTTTAAATGTTTCTTTCACTGTTAACCCTAGGTATTCTTTTACCATCCAAAAACCAGCATCGTTTACGTGTGAAAACATTAATGCTCCTGCACCTGTTGCAATAACGAGTAACTCTAAGTTCACACCTGTTGTATTTTCAACGATTGGCGAAACGATACCCGCTGCTGTTGTTAAAGCGACTGTCGCTGACCCTGTCGCAATTCGAATTAATCCTGCTACTATAAATGCTAATACAATTGGGGATAGAGCTAAATGCTCAGACATTTGAGCAATAGCATTGCCTACACCACTATCGATAAGAATTTGCTTAAATCCCCCGCCAGCACCAATAATCGCAACAATTGAACCGATTGGTAATAAGCTATCTTCTGTTATCTTCTTAATAGCTTTTTTATCGATACCTTGACGAAATCCAAGAAAATAGAACGCCGCAAAACATGCAATCAATAGCGCAATGATAGGACTACCGATTAATGTGACAATCTTCATCAAAGTATTAGAAAGAGGCACATAAGGAGCTGCTGCAGCTAACACCATTAACATAACAGGTAACAATATAACTAAAAATGAAACTCCTATTCCTGGTAATTTCGTTGATTTTGTATTTACACGAATCAATACTGGCTCATTTTCAGGAATTACACGTTTGTGAATCCATTTAGCGAATATAGGACCTGCAATAATCGCTGCAAAAAATGTAATAATGAGTGAATACAATAGTACCTTCCCAAGATTCGCCTTATAAATACCAATTGCAACGATTGCCCCTGGATGCGGAGGAACAAGACCGTGTACGACAGATAGCCCAGCAATTGCTGGTAATGCTATCAATAAAATATTTTGTTTCGTTGTTTTATGAATTGAAATTACTAACGGCAGTAATATTAAAATACCTACTTCAAAAAACACCGGAATTCCAATAATAAAACCTGCAATTAACATAGCCCATGGTAAGTTTTTTATCCCAAAGGATTTAATAAAGAACTCTGCCACTTGCATTCCAGCACCTGACTCTGCCATCATTTTCCCTAAAATTGTACCTAATACTAAAATGCCTACTAAATGTCCGAGAACACTTCCGACTCCCGTTTCATAAGCACTCACTATTTTATCCATTGGCATTCCAGACATAATTGCTAAAAACAAACTTGCAATCGTTAAACTAATAAACGCATGCCATCTCCACCACGATACCCCTAAAATAACAATTACAATTGATAATAATGTAATAATTAAAAGGTACATATTCATACTCAATCCCCCTTTATGTAAACCCTTTCATAATTACTATATAATTAAAAGAACCTATATAGTTCTTACTTGCGTAAAAGATACCTTTACATATTGCTATACGTTTAAAAGCATCTTCACATCATAATGATTTATATAAAAAGAATCTCCCTTATTAGAGATACACTATAATTCATCTCTCTAATAAGGGGATTTCTCTTTAATAATTATAATGTTATTGTGATACATGCTTCATACGAACATATTTTCCTTCTTCAAAAGTGAATGGCACTTTCTTCTGTTGCTGTTTTCACGTAGTAAGACTCCAAACTCGGGATCCAAGTTAAACGATGAAGTTACCTAGGAATCTGTCCTCTCATGAAAAACAATTTTCGGAAAGCCTCCTTCACTTTCATATATTATAATTTAGGTGCTTTTGCCCAATCTGCAGCGAACTTTTCAATACCTTGATCTGTTAATGGATGCATAGCAAGTTGCTCGATTACTTTATAAGGGATTGTTGCAATGTGAGCACCTGCCATCGCTACACGAGTTACATGATCTGGATGTCTGACAGAAGCCGCAATAATTTGTGTATCTAATTGATGAACATCGAATAATTCAGCAATTTTAGCAACTAATAGTACACCATCTTCAGAAATATCATCTAAGCGTCCTAAAAATGGAGAAACATACGTTGCACCTGCTCGAGCAGCTAAAAGTGCTTGGTTCACAGTGAAAATAAGTGTAACGTTCGTTTTCACACCTTTTTCAGTAAGATAGCGACAAGCTTCTAATCCTGCTAGCGTCATTGGAAGTTTTATCGTGACATTTTTATCGCCACCGTTAATTTTAATTAATTCTTCTGCTTGAGCAATCATTTCTTCAGCTGTAACAGCATCTGGCGTTACTTCTGCCGAAACAGACTCAACTTTAGGTACTGCCTGACAAATTTCTGCGATACGGTCTTCAAACTTAACGCCCTCTTTTGCTACTAAAGAAGGATTCGTTGTAACACCAGCTAAAACTCCAAGTTTATATGCTTTTTTTATGTCCTCAAGATTTGCAGTATCAATAAAAAATTTCATGATCAATTCCCTCCAGTTTTTAAACGTTGATGATTTACATGTTTAATATGCTTATCCCGTAAAAGCCCGATTGGTATGGAATAAAGCCCCTACTTATTAAAGTTTCACTTTATTTCTTTTCTACTGCATGTCCGCCAAATTCATTGCGCAGAGCTGCTACAACTTTTCCTGTAAATGTATCATTGTCTAATGAGCGGTAGCGCATTAATAGAGACATTGCGATAACAGGAGTTGCTGTTTGAAGGTCTAATGCTGTTTCTACTGTCCATTTCCCTTCACCAGAAGAATGCATAACACCCTTAATTTCATCCAGTTTTGCATCTTTAGAAAATGCATTTTCTGTTAATTCCATTAACCAAGAACGAATGACTGAACCGTTGTTCCATACTCTTGATACTTTTTCATAATCGTAGTCAAATTCACTTTTCTCTAGAATCTCAAATCCTTCACCAATAGCAGCCATCATACCGTATTCAATTCCGTTATGAACCATTTTTAAGAAGTGACCACTACCAGCTTTTCCAGCATATAAGAATCCATTTTCTACAGCAGTATCGCGGAAGATAGGTTCAACGATGTCCCAAGCTTCTTGATCTCCTCCGATCATGTAACAAGCACCATTACGAGCGCCTTCCATTCCGCCAGAAGTTCCTGCATCCATAAAGTGAATGCCATCTTTCTTTAATTGCTCATATCGGCGGATAGACTCTTTATAATGTGAATTACCAGCTTCAATTAAAATATCTCCCTTTGATAAAAGTGGTGTAACCTCATCAATAACAGAATCAACAACAGCGTGTGGTACCATTACCCAAAGAATTCTTGGTGATTGTAATGACTGAACAAGTTCACTTAAACTAGATGTACCCGTTGCCCCGTACTCTTTCATTTCTTCTACTGCGCTCGTATTTAAATCAAATGCTGCTACTTCATGTTTATGATCCATTAAATTTTTCCCTAAATTTAATCCCATTTTACCTAACCCAATTAATCCTACTTGCATAATATAATTCCTCCTCAAATTATCTTTTATTAAAAATTCATATCACTACAATCTGGAATACCTTTCAGCACTGAAATGTTAGTATGTACAGAAAGGTATTCACAGTCATAGCTTAAGAATTCAACACATTTTTTGTAATTTGAACAACATTTTCTGTCGTAAATCCAAATAGATTCATGACTTCAGCTCCAGTTCCTGAAGCTCCAAATGTTTCAATTGATAGTACTTTTCCTTCTTGTCCTACATAACGTTCCCAACCTAGAGATACACCCATTTCAAGAGATACTCGTTTCGTTATAGAAGACGGAAGAACGGATTCTTTATATTCGTTCGATTGGCGATCGAATAACTCCCAGCTCGGCATTGCAACGATGCGAACAGAAACTTGATCTTCTTCTAATTTTGCTTTCGCACTAGTAGCTAAGGATACTTCAGAACCTGTCGCAATTAAAATTACATCCGGATTTTCATTCGTTTGTGTTAATACGTAAGCTCCTTTAGAGAGATTCTCTATGTTCGCTTTCGTTTCATTAAACACCGGTAAATTTTGACGGCTCAGTACTAAAACGACTGGACCATCCGTTTGCTGTAAAGCATACGCCCAAGCACTTGCTGTTTCATTTGCATCTGACGGACGGATAACTGTTAGACCAGGAATTGCTCGAAGCGCTGCCAATTGTTCAATTGGTTCATGCGTTGGACCATCTTCTCCTACAGCAATCGAATCATGTGTAAATACGTAAGTAACAGGTAAATTTTGCAGTGCAGCCAGTCGAATCGATGGACGAAGGTAATCATTAAATACAAAGAATGTACTTACGAAAGGTTTTACTCCTCCATGGAGAGCCAGTCCATTCGCTGCCGCGCCCATTGCATGTTCACGTACACCGAAGTATATATTTCGTCCAGCATACGATTCTACCGCGTACACAGCTTCACCTTTTATATCTGTCATAGTGGAATGAGAAAGATCTGCACTTCCACCGAAAATAGAAGGAATCGATTTCACATAATGATTAATAGCTTCCCCACTTGCAACACGAGTGGAAATCGTTTTTTCAATATCAAAGGATAGAATGTCTTTCGCTTCAATTAAAACATCACCTGTAATCGCTTTTTCTAATTCATCTGCTAGTGCAGGGTTCGACTCTCTGTATGAATTGAACTGCTCATTCCAGTCATTTTCTTTTTCAATACCTTTTTGTTTCAGTTCATTAAAATGAGCTTTTACTTCTTCAGGTACAAAGAAATCTTCCTCATAACCCCAACCATACACTTGTTTTGTCGCTGTTGCCTCTTCTACTCCAAGCGGATTACCATGTGCTTTGTTCGTTCCAGCAACTTTTGGACTTCCATAACCTATAATAGTTCTAATTTCTATAAGAGTAGGTTGATCCGTATTTTCTTTCGCTGATTGAATAGCTTTTGTAATAGCATCGACATCGTTTCCATCTTCAACTCTTACATATTGCCAATGTACAGATTCTGCCCTTTTCTGAATATCTTCAGAGAAAGCAATGCCTAATTCACCATCAAGTGAAATTTCATTTGAATCATACAGTACAATTAACTTGCCAAGTTTCATATGTCCTGCCATTGACATCGCTTCATAAGCGACACCCTCCATTAAGTCACCATCTCCGACTAAAGCGTACGTATTGTGATCTATAATAGAGTGACCATCCTTATTGAACTTCGCTGCTAAATGCGCTTCTGCCATTGCCATTCCGACAGCATTGGCAATTCCTTGTCCTAACGGGCCTGTCGTCGCTTCGACTCCAGAAGTATGACCAAACTCAGGATGTCCTGGTGTTTTACTGTTTAACTTTCTGAAGTTTTTCAAGTCATCAATTGAAACATCATATCCAGCTAAATGAAGCAGGCTATATAACAGACTAGATCCATGTCCCGCCGATAAAACGAAACGATCACGGTTAAACCATTCTGGGTGATTAGGATTGTAATTTAAATGATTCGCCCATAATGCATAAGCCATTGGTGCTGCTCCCATCGGAAGACCTGGATGACCTGAATTTGCCGCATTAATAGCATCAATCGATAACGTACGAAGTGTATTCACTGCTAATTGATTTATGTTTTGTGTCATAGTAATCGTCCCCCTAAATGCTTTCATGAAAGAAAGTACTTATTTTTCCGTCTCTTGATCTAACCACCATTTAAATCCACTTTCTTGCAACAGTTCATTAGACGCTTCTGGACCATATGAACCAGACTCATATTCATGAAGCGGTAATAAGTTTTCCTCGAACGCTTCAAGAATTGGTTGTACCCATTCCCATGACAATTCAACTTCTCTCCAATGTGCAAAGAATGTAGCGTCTCCACTCACAGCATCATGAATGAGTCTTTCATACGCTTCAGGTACTCCCACATCCGCTTGCTCACAAGTAAAGTTAATACGCATCGGTTCAATTTCTCCATTTTTCAATGGATTTTTACTATTTAACTGTAATGAAACATTCTCACCTGGGCTAATTTCAATTATTAATAAGTTAGGTTCTGCATTTGGATTATTATCTTGATATTGCTGTTTTAACGTATTTTTAAATTCGATTACAATACGAGTAGACTTTTCTTTCATTCGTTTTCCTGTTCGTATATAAAATGGAACGCCAGTCCAAAACGGATTATCGATCCACAAGCGAGCAGCAACAAATGTGTCTATGTTAGAAGAAGGATTTACTCCTGGTTCCTCTTTATATGCTACAACTTGCCCACCTTTTATCTCTCCTGAAGCGTATTGACCGCGAACGATATGGTTTTGAACGTCTTCTTTTTTCACTTTACGAAGCGTCTCCATTACCTTTCGTTTTTCCTCTCGAATTTCACACGCATTAACCTTTTCCGGCAGATTCATAGCAGTCATCATTAATATTTGTAACATATGATTTTGAACCATATCTCGAATGGCTCCTGCGTGATCATAATATCCAGCTCTTTCTTCAACCCCAACCGTTTCACTAGCTGTAATTTGTACATTTGCTATATGTTCTTTGTTCCAAATCGATTGGAGAACAGGATTGGCAAATTCTAGCGCTTCAAGGTTTTGAATCATCGGTTTACCTAAATAATGATCGATACGGTATATCTCGTCTTCTTCAAACGTACGACTAAGCTTATCATTCAGCTCACGAGCAGATGTAAGATCATGCCCAAACGGTTTCTCAATCATTAGGCGTTTCCATCCATCTGTTTTATCGAGTCCACTTTCCTTAATATTTAAAGCAATCGTCTCGAAAAATTCAGGAGCAACTGAAAGATAGAACATTCTATTACCTTTTATATGTAGTTCTTCTTCCCTTTCACGAACGACTTGTAATAATCTCTCATAGTCTTCCGGCTTACTCACATCTAATGGACAATAGCGAAAATTATCTAAAAAACCTTCCAGTTCCGGAGTACCTTCTTCCCTCTGACGAGAAAACGTCTCTATTGATTCTTTTATTCTTTCTTGAAAATCTTCATGAGATACTTGACGTCTTCCAAGCCCGATAACAGATATTTGCTTTGGAAGCTTTTGATCTCTATATAAGTTATATAGCGCGGGGTAAATTTTGCGTTTCGCTAAGTCCCCTGTCGCTCCAAATAAAACAAAGGTCATTGATTCCAAGTTCAGTCCCCCTCTTGTTGTATAATCCTCTTCAATATACTAAAAATGAATTGTACAGAAGCTCATACTCTTATACTTCCTGTTTTTATAAAAAACAAAGAGTTATCTAATTCCAATTCTTTTTATACCTTTCGCTCTCTCATTGTCCCCAATATTAATAGTGGCAATTCAAAGCATTTCTACTGCAATTTACTTATTTATAGAACTTAACGAAATATTTTATATCTAATTACTTTTAGTAATTAATTAATCTTATGTCTAGTATATTAACCACATAAATTATTATCGTCAATAAAAATGTCTTGAATTAAATACTATTTATTTTGTAATACTTTTCTAAGTGTATTCCTAGTTACCATTCATTTTCAAAGATAATGATCAATATAATAAATATCAGTTTCGTCAAAATCTTCAATTAATTTTCGGTTAAACTCGCGAGCAGACGTTACATTATAATCAAAAGGCTTCTCTATAATAAGACGGTTTAATCCTTTTGTAGTCCACAATCCACTCTCTTTAATATTTAAAGCAATCACATCAAATACTTCTGGTACAACAGATAGATAAAACATACGGTTTTCAGAAATATTTAATTCTGTTTCACGCTTTTTTACAAGGCTCAGTAAATCTTGATAGCCCACTATATTCGCTGTATCTAATTGACAATAACGAAATGTGCTAATAAATTCTTCTACTCCTGATTCGTC
This sequence comes from Bacillus sp. FG16, assembly GCF_057809515.1. Taxonomy (NCBI): domain Bacteria; kingdom Bacillati; phylum Bacillota; class Bacilli; order Caryophanales; family Bacillaceae; genus Bacillus; species Bacillus sp. FG16. The sequence goes on along the minus strand of NZ_JBMDKC010000105.1, from coordinate 237 downwards.
ATCAGAAGATATTCTAGAAAATGTAGCAAGGGATTGTTCTATCTTTGTTTGAAATTCCACATCTGAAATTGCCCTTCTGCCAATACCGATAATCGAAATAGATTGTGGTATATTTTGATTACTAAATAGTTTATATAAAGCAGGATAAATTTTACGTTTCGCTAAATCCCCTGTCGCTCCGAATAAAGTGAAACTTTAATCAGTGGGGGTTTTGTTCATCCCCACTGATTATTAGTT
>NZ_JBMDKC010000104.1:0-19899 GCF_057809515.1 Bacillus sp. FG16 | reverse complement strand
TTATGAAGATGTTGTGAAACCGTAGATTGCGGTAATGTTAAAATCTGTTGTAATTCGGTAACACTTAAAGTCTTTTTCCCTAATAATTGATGTACAATTTGTAGACGGACAGGATGTGCTAATACTCTCAGTATTTCCGCACTTCGTTCGAGTTCATAATTAAGATCATTGAGCTCCATATAAAAAACATTTGTCATCTTCTTTCGCCTCATTCTTTCTTATTTTTTTAATCACCACCACCGCAGCTACCTCCACTATCTCCACCAAAAGACCCACCGCAATCATATGAACTACCATCATACACGCTATCATGATTTGAACCTGAATAGGAAAATAATGGTGATGAATTATGTGTGTTATTTTGTTTCGTCAAGCTTACTTTCTTTTTGTTTAATGGGACAGCTGTTAAGATTGTTCCGATTACAACAAATAGTAGTATGATAACAATAAATTCCATATAATACCCTCCCCTGCTTCGTTTCTTTTATAATCGGATTGTTGAAATGGCATGTTTATATACAAACTGTTGTTTCCCGTCCACTTCTATCAAAATCGAATATAAATCATACCCTTTTATGATTCCTTTGATATGAAATCCATTTACTAAAATCATTGTCATGCTCTTTTTTCTTTGCACTGCTTCTTGTAGTACTTGTTCCTGAAAGGATAGCATATCGTTTGTTCTTTCCTTTTGAGGTACGTTGGGTTTTCTTTCCAATGTTTCCTTCCCCCTTCTTCTCAGGCTCTTACAAAATATTGTTCTAATTCTTTCCTCAATTGTTTCGCCCCTTCTGGACTCAACGTCAACTTTCCATCTCCTAGTTTCATATGCTGGGAAGATGCTTCTCCTGTAATGGGACAAACGTCATATCCCTTATATTTCTTCAGAATAATCTCTTCTCCCTCTACAAATATTTCTACCCAGTCTTTTTCTGCTATTTCCAGTACTCTTCTTATTTCTCTCGGTATGACAATTCTTCCTAAATGGTCTATTTTGCGTAAAATTCCTGTTGATTTCAACTGTCATTTCCTCCTCCATTTTCTATGTATAACATTCCAACCTTATTTTTATCTTTCTTGTTCTTCTATCACTAATTGTACTCGAAACATGTTTTCTTCTCCTTCTAATAAGGCACCCATTTTCAATAAACGACTGATTAGTTCTTCTGAACTGTATACACCTGATAAGGTCGTGCGATATCCTTGTATCGGTACAGCTGCTGGTATACGGTGCACCACTTCAGAATCTGTATCAAAAAGAGAAATTTGTTCTATTGGTGGCAACACTTCTCTTTGTTTTGGTTTCGTTTGTTTCCCTGTTTTTCGATTTTTCTGACGTGATTCTTTTCGTTTTGCTACTACATTTTCCTTAGGAAGAGCGGGCAATTCTAGATCCTTAATTAAGGTATACAGCTTAGCTGTGCTCATTTTCCAATGCTTTACGATATCCTTCATATGAAAATGCATCCGGTAACCCTGTAACATTTGTTTTTGTTGTTCTACAGGCAACGCTTCAAATTCTGCCCGACTCATCATTGTTTCATACATATTTGAAATCTCCACCTTCGATGCTTTTTGGTAGCTACGTTTCTCTTTTCCTTTCAGCATGTCAGTTGGAAATAACATCTTTCCGACATATCCTCGTTTTCCTGTTTTATGATGAACGCCCGAAGCAGTTCGCTTTTTTTCCCGAATTTCTTCTTGCAGTACACGTTGTACTTCCATTTTTCTCCCCCTCTCCACTTTTCCTTGTATATTTGCCAATCCGGAATGATCCAATGAAAAAGAATTCCAGTTCACTCCTATAGGAATGAACTGGAATCATACTATACATCTATCATGTCACTTCTATCGTACCACATTTTTACTACCCATAGAAAAAAAGAAACGAATATTCCGACTATACAAACAAGATTCCCCTTTCTTCCTTCTGTAACATCATTTTTTGTTCTTCTTCTTTCCTTCTATCTTCAAACTCATTTTCTAATTTCCGATACCATTTGCCTTTTTTACAGGCAAAGTACGCTTTTACTTCTCCATATGGTATCCAAATACCACGTGCGTGTATCCGTTCCATCACGCTATCTACTATATATTCTTCTTCATAACGTTTCGGTTTTCGTAAATACATCATAATAAAACTTCGATATTCTTCTCGTAACCATTCTGCTATCAAATTCTTCTGATTTTGTGTGAGATGTGACCACTTCTTATTGGTTTGGAGAATTAATACCCATTCATCTAAAATGGCCTGAATTTCAGTGTCCGTTGCATGTTCTGGAAGTACAATTCCTTTGTCTAAAGCCATGACATTAGCAAAGGCAGTTTTTTTGCCACGTTTCACATGTTGTTCAAGAAAATCTTTTTGTTTTTCAGTAAGGGAATCAAATATGTTTGATCTTGTTGTATCGTCCAGTATGATTTTAGAAACCATAACACATACCACCGATTAGATATGTAACAATCATCATAAATATGGAGACTCCAAAAAATCCGAAAAACCATATTTGAGATGCTTTGCAATCCTCAATTCCAAACCATTCACATACTGCGCGGTAATGCATTGAGATCGCATGTTTGATACCCGCTCCATCTTTCTCTACTGGTTGAGTGTGTGTTATAATGGACTCATCATTTTTGATTTTTAAAGTGTTGAACATAGTTCCCTCATCCTTTCTAAATTGAAAATGTTTTTGTGAAAAGTCCTCGATTTGCTGTCCAAGGCTGTGAGGACTTTTTTGCGTTCTGTTATTTACTCAGAAGGATGTTGAGGTCTATATTTTTTTCTTGATTGAACCAACTCTTGTTTTAAAAGCTCAACATCTTTACGCCAGTACAAATTCACCTGCCCAACTTTAGAAATAGGAATAATCCTATTTTCCGCTAACAATTGGGACATACGTTGCTTAGAGATAATTAACACTTTCCTTGCTTCTTCTGATGTCCATACTTCATTTTTTAAAAAAGATTGGAGCTCTTCTCTGCTGTTAATGATATACAATCTAACTTTTCACCTCCTACCTTTAGTATACCAAAACACTAGATTAACCGTCTAGTGTTTTGGTATTATTTTTAATAATATTCTCATTATTTTCTCTTCTGGTTTCATTTTTGTTCTTAATATGGTACGTGAAATTTTCGATTTGTTTAGTCAAAAATCAAAACCTACTATTCTTTGTCTTTCGACTCGAATTACTTTTAAACTTTCATTCTAAAAATCATATAATGTTTAATATTCAAAACATAGAAAAGCTTAAACCCTTATATATCAACGGGTTTAAGCTTTTTATTTTATAGGAATACCTGTTACAACAAGTTGCCATTAGGATAGTGTATCAGCAACTTGTAGCTATTACTATGAATGCTAGATTCCACAAAATTATTACATATTTTTTTATCATGTTCTCTTTTAAACTATATGCTGGACCCAACAAAATTATTCACTTATCTAAAGTTTAGAAAACTAAAGAATTGGACATGCTTTTAATAAAATCAAATAATTGAGGTGAAACGCATGTCTTGGTTTAAAAAGCCTAGATCTAATTTAGGTAAATTTTTAGACAATCATGATATTAAACAAGTAGATTTAGCTCAAAACTCCGGTGTAAGTGAAGGAACGATTAGTAAATTGTGTCGAGCAAATACTTTTTATCCTTCATTTAAGAATGGACAAAAGATTATTAAAGCACTGAAGAGAATGACTCATAAAGAAATCCACCATGATGACTTCTGGATGTAGTTTAAAATATATCGTGCATTATAAAAGTTCGTATAAACACATTTTGTTTTACAGCATATTGCTCTAACTTAGATTGTCGATAGTCTGATAGTGTAAAAAAGATAATTACTGGAACTATAGCATTCTGTCTTTTATAAATATCTGTTATATGGCCATATAACTGTATTTTATGCTCGTTTGCCTTCATATGTTGCATACGATCTATTTCAACGAAATGGGGAACATTATCCTCAAAATACATTGCGTCAGGAATGATTTGATGCCGTTGACCATTGATTGAAAACTCGATAGGCCTTTCTGTTTTCCATTCTGGAAACCCAAGCCACATCCAGCTTTCGTTTCGCATTAATATGTGCTGTAATTGACTACTTTTCTTTACTTCCTTTTTAATACCTAATAAATCCCGTCCCTTTTTGTTTAAATAATATACATGTTCCCGAGCCATTTTTGTAATGTGACAATATGAATGTAGATCCTTTAATACACGCAACTTACTCAAAGTGGATAAAATCTCGATTTGTCTCGCTTTCTGTTTGAGTGTTTGATGTCTCATTGCGTTTCACCACCTTGTATTGCTTCAGTAAACACCACATGTCTTTATCCTTCAGATAAGGTACTTGAATTTCTTCTGTACGATCTGTTTTAAACAATGCTCTTCCTGGAAGGGAAGGTAGATCCTCAAGACCTGGTTCATCCAAAGCAACTTGTGACGCAACCGTCGTTGGTAATCGAAAACCTAGCTTTGCATCAGCATTTTGCTTGATTTGCCTTGGCAATGTATCAGAGGTTGGATATTGTGTACAAAATATAAGCCGGAATCCTAAACCACCCCCAATTCTTGCGATTTCAGATAACATCTCCTGGCACATAAATAATACATCCCGTTGTTTTTTAGGTAATCCTTGTGTAGGACAAAGATTTGCTCCTTCATCTACTATGATGAAACATCGTTCTTTTATAGATGTATCTATGATATTAGTAAAGTAGGAATTTTTCATCACCTCTATTTGTTTAACCATTTTCTCACGTACTTTAGCCAACATTTCTAACGCCTGTTCTGGATTTTCAGCTACTTCTACAACTTGAGATAGATTCTTGTAAGGGCTAAATTCTAATCCTTCCTTCAGATCTATAATAAAAAATTTCACGTGTTGAGGTTGTTGTAAAATTAAACTCGTCATCACATTTTTCAGGAATACTGTCTTTCCAAACCGAGTCATACCCGCCACGCACATATGCGGTGTTTTCTCAAAATCATGATATATGTGTTTATCTAATGATTTCCCCATCATAACTCTCCATGTGTGCTCTTTTAACAGATCCTTAGACCAAATTCACATTTCAGGTATTTGTTGCTTAAATACGCGAATATGAAGCTCTCTTTGATGAAATGATATTTTAACAGGTTTATATAGTCCTTCTTCTAATACTTCAGCTAATTTTTTGATAAGTTGACTTGGCACGCCGAGTGGTAACTTGTAAACATAATTCATACTTATGTCATCTTCTATTTCTTTTATAAAAATGGGGTATTGTAATTCACCTTTATACTGAACACATATCTTTGCAATTTCAAAAAACGTTGCAATTTTTTTCTTATCACTCATTCCTTTACTCTTGTAAAAGTAAGCTACTGTTATAAAGGTTGCTGGAATTAATAAAAGTAATAACATTTCCTCCATACCTCCTTAAGGTAGTTGAGCCTGTATGGAAGCTTAGAAAAAACGTTTAAGATGCGCTATTATAATCATTTTCAACTACCAGATGTAATACTAACGCAGAAATACATCTAGTATATCCATTAGAACATACCAAACACTCCCTATTAACAAACATTTAAGACCCGCACGTAGCAACCATCCTGGAAGGTAAAGACCTTTCTTTTTCAGTAATTTAATCCCCAAAACTGAAGCTCCGGTCACACCATAAACAACCCCTAATTCTCCAATGATTGTCATGTTAGCCCCATCCTTTCGGTTTAATAGACAAATTCCCTTGGCGATTTCTATATAGTTGATAATCTTCTAATAGTTCATTCCAAGACAATGCGTGTTCATCACCATATAGATCTTCTTCTATTTTTTGACTTAAATAATAATATCCTCGGTACTGTCGGTCCAGGTATACTTCATGGCGTAGCATATGCTCTTGTATTGCACATATGTCTTCTCCCTTTTTGGTGTTTTTGTACATTCCCTTCAAAGTCTGTGAAGAATACAAATAAGGAGTATTATACAACATCTGATATTGACTCATCCATGTCACCTTCCTTATTAAATTCCAACTACACTAAATACATATGTTTACAATAAATATTTTTGAATTTGTACCCGAAAAAGGACAAATAAAAAAGGTAATAACTTTTTGTATTTCATTATATTCCATTACAACGAAATGCAAAATTGCATGAATGATTGAAAGATTGTAAATGTTATACTATAAAGGAGAAAAATATAAATTCATATTATTTTGTTCACATTCACTAAATACTCCACTACAATTAATGTATAATTCTAAATATTCAAAATAATATTGAAAAATACATCTTAACAAGATGGACAATTTTATTATCTGCTATTATATATTATAAGAATATTTCCTTTATTAAGGGATGACGGGGAGGATTATATGAACGTTCAACTAAAGGGAAATGAACAACTTACTGAATTACTTAATGAATGGTATTTACAGATTCGTGCACGTGACAGAGAAAAATCTATACATTCAAAAAAGGAAATTGAAAAACAGCTTGATAACTTAAAAAACAACCAAAGTTTACTTTTTTATTATTCACTTTTAGATTTTCGATGCGATTACCTGATTAATAATTTAAATATTTCTAAAAAAAGTTTTGATATGATTGAAACTTTTGAAACCCCAAAAGAAGACTTCTTAGCATACTATTATCACTTTTTCAAAGCTATTCACTCGAAAGCGATTGGTAGTTATACTTTGGCTGAAGAACACTATACCAAAGCAGAATCTTTACTTATACATATTCCTGATGAGCTTGAAAAAGCCGAGTTTTACTATAATTTAGCTATATTCCATTACCACATTTACCAGGCGCTTTTGGCTACAAAATATGTTACAATTGCAAAGGAGATTTTCTTAAAAAATAACGATTGCGAACTGAAAATAGCCTATTGTGACAACCTTTTAGGATTAGCTTGTACTCACTTGAAAGAATATAAATTAGCAGAGGAATATTTTATTTCAGCCATAGATTTATTCCGCAATTTTGGTAGTGAGCGTGATATTTTAATTAGTCGTCAGAATATAGGATTAATGTATGCAGAACAAAAACAATCCAGTTTAGCTATAAGATATTTATCAGAAGTAAATCAAAAAATGCCGAGAAATTATAAAGCCCTCTTTGTTGAGGCTAAACAAAGAATTAACTTAAAAGAAACAGAAATTGCACTTGAACTTATTCAAGAAGGTTTACAAATTTCTGAATCATTAGGATTCAATGAATATCAATATCGTTTTAAGATTATGAAGAGAATATGTAAAAATGATTCAACAGAATATTTAGAAAAAGAAATATTAGCAGGGATGGACTACTTTAAAAGAGAAAACTTATGGACGTATGTACAAGAATACAGTGAACTATTAGCTGTAAAATTTCATGCTGAAGCAAACTTTGAAAAAGCTAGTACATATTTCTTTTTAAGTTATGAAGCAAAAGAAAAAAATTTCGGAAAGGAGATTCTAAAATAACATGAAAAAAATGAAGATCATTTTAATGGGGATTATGACAATGGGAATTATGGCTCTAGGTTTGCATTCTCCTATGACAGAAAACTCACAGCAGGCAAAATATACAACCGTAAGTTATGCAGATGGCAACACTGGCTAAGAATATTATTGATGAGAAGGGAAGTAGTATCATTACAAATTCAATGATGCTACTTCCCCTTTCTCCTTCTTCGGATTCTGATACTACGCAAGAAAATAAACCAAAAGACTCAATGTACATATAACACTTCCTACAATAATTAGCAAACTAAAAACACCGATTAACACATACCCCAAAAAATAGAAACCAAGTGCTAAAAAAGCTATAATTAGTAAAGATCCTAATATCTGTAAAATAACAAATTTCAACAAATATAATGCACTGAATACAACTCCAATAATCGCTATATAATACCCTGAAGACTTTAAAACCCTTAAAAATTGTTTTTGCTTAACTATTGGAACTCCCATATATGTTCATCCTTCCTTATCAAAAATACAAAAATGGAGTGCCTTCTCTAATAAGTAAGCACTCCCTCATGTCATTATGCATCTTGTTGTTTTTTTGCTTCTTCTCATAAAAATGTAACTTTTAAAATCCATTTTAGAAAATTATTAATTCGTCCACTTGTTCATATCTATATTTCTTTCTATAGGCTTATTTACTGGATCTTCTTGAGTTTTTTCTTTCGATTTTTCAATATGAACATTTTTTGGCTGATTATCTTCATTTGCAGTTACTATTGAGCTTTCAACTTCTTCAATTACATTACCCTCTTCTGGCTGTTTGTACGTTAAAGGTGATTTGGAAGGTAAACCTCTTGGGATATCTCCTTGTAGCATGCCTTTTGCACTTAACAAGTCTTTAGCCATTCCAAGCTTAATCTCTTCGTTATCGACACTTTGTGTCCCGTATAACGCTATAAAATGTTCTAACACCTTTCTTGTAGCTTCATTAGGGTTTTCCTGTGATTCTATCCAAACAAATAGTTCTGGACATCTTTGACGCATTTTCTCCGATAATGGAATTTGAATCGCTTTTGGTTTAGCCATCATAATCACCTATTTTACTTGTTCTTTTTGAAATGCAATTGAACTAAATACTGTCATGCCTTTAACATTCATTTCCGTTGCGTTCTTAGCATTAATCCATAATATTTTAATTTTTTTAGAATCACAAATTTCTTTTAGATCTTCAAAAAGATTTTCTTTTAATTGGATACTTCCACCGCCATAGACAACCACGACTTCTACATCATATTTTAAATCTTGTAATTTAGTTTCCGCAGCATCTAATACTTCATCAGCTAAATTAAATTTAGCTCTTGCTAAGAACTTTTTAGCATCTTCATAATATTTAGGATGCTCTTCTTTTAGATATCCGGCAAACTCTTGTCTTTGTATAGCAAAACCCCATTCATCTTCGAAATCTTTTTTAGCACGTTCAATCGCATGACCTATACCATGTCTTTCTCCCGAACTGTGATCATTATCATAATCGTAGCCTTTTGTAACAACATATTCTGTTGTTCCGTCACCAATGTCTATGTGCAGAAGACGTTTTTCTTGGAAGTATTCACCCGTTATATCTTTCATATCATAAGTTTCTTTAAACTCATTAAATATTTCATCGTTTCTATATTTCCCATTACCATCCTCGATTAAAGCAAATAGGGCAATAGTCCCTTCTTGTACAACAATTACTTTTTCAAATTTCAAAGTTACATAAACTCTCAAATCGCCAACAGTTACCGTTACATGGTGACTACTATTTGTAAACCTTTCAGAGAGTTGTTTTGCCTTTTCTTTTGTCCATTCACTAGCTGGTAAAGCTGTAACCATAGAAACAATTGCTTCTATATTTGTACCTTCTTCTATTGAGTTTTGATCTTTAAACATATCTTGAACCGAACGACAGGCAATTGCACTAACTGTTGTCATAATTGTAGTATCTTGTCTATGCTTACCACGGTTTGATTTAATGTTAAGGTTCTGAAGATCTTCACCAGAGCGAATGGCACGTTCTCCTACAAACACCCTTTGAGCTACTTGACCTTTCAAAGCTGATGAATTAACAGTAACATCCATATTATGAATTAATCCATGCACTAATTCTTCAATTTTTTTATCTTGCGGAACAGGCTCTTTATACACATAACTATATGTGTTTGGAAATTTTATCATTTCTCCATTAATTGTAATCTTCTTCTCGGAATTCCCATTGTCATCTTCTACAAAATAATTGAATTTCATTTATATTACCCCTTTCTTATTGAAAAGAATTTATTTTAATTCATTTTAAATTACCTTAATTACATTTTACTATAATTAACCAGAAAAATCAACATAAATAATTGAAAATAAATTGTTTTAATTTAATATAATTTATTTTAATTTAAAACAATTTATAATTCGGGTGTAACTTCAAAAAAGATTATCTAATATATCCGTCTTAATTTATTATAATTTATTTTAAATGTGTTATTCCCAAAATTCCCACCACTTTTTTTCTTTTTGTTTGTTTTGAGATGCTACTAAAAGTTGTTTAGTTTCTTGTATCTCTCTAACATGTGTTAATAGCAAATTATCTCGTTCATTGTATCTGTTCTCCATGCGTTCTAACCGTTCGGCATTCATGATCTCAATACGTTCGAGCTGTTGAATTTTCTCTTTTAGTAATATCTGTTCTTGAAGTAGTTGTTCTATAAATTCTTTAGGTAAATTCATTACGTTCTCTGAAAGAACGCTAGGCGTTCTATTACCATCCTCTAAATCATTATCTGTTTCAACTTCAGCAAAAGGAACAGATAAAACAACCTTCACGGCTCCTTCAATACTCATTCCAGCCTCTTGGATCAGCTTTTTCATCTGTTCTAGTACTTTAATATCCTTTTGAACAAAAGCACGACTATTTTTTGCACCTTTTACAAAAGAATATTGTTCCTGTTCTAAAGCTATACACCATTTCCTAAGCGTACTTGTACCTATTTCTAAGCGTTTGGCAACATCTTTTGTCCAAAATGAGCGTTCTTGCAACTGTTCGCCCTCCTTTATTTTTTATATAGAACGCTTCCACATTAATCGTTAAAAATCCTATAATTTTATTTTTTTCTATATAAAGGGAATCCCTAAACTTCGTTAAAAATTGCTATTTAAAATTAAAACGTAAGCCTTTTCACAAAAATCTCAATAAATGAGTTTGTAATATGTTTTAAATTGTAGATTTACAGGGAATCTCTTTAGCTTATTTTAAGCTTGCTTTAATTATCATCAGTAAAAAGTATTTCCTCCCTAAGAAGTGACAAAATTCACTTTTTAAAATACAAATTAAATATGAAATTACTTTATTTATTAAATCTTGTTTTAAAAAAGTAAAACCAATAAAAACATTAGAAATAAAATATAGCCTTTGATGCTTACTCTCACAAGCGATTTAGAAATATAGCTTAGTAAATTTCTAGGTTAAAATGTGAGTAAATTAGGGGGTATTCATTTTTAAAAGGGAAGGCTTTTTTTACTAGAATTTTAAGCGGAATATGAAAATTCTAGTAAAAAATGTGGTTGTTTTTTTCTTTAAGTGCTTGAAGAAACTTAAAGAAAGTGGGGGATTAATAAAGACATGACAAATAGCCTTGCTATGTGTGATTTTTTCAAGCAAGGCTATTTGATAATTATTTTTTTGAAAATAAGGTTTACAGGTTCGGAATAAGCATTTTTTTGAATAAATCGAATGGGATTGTACTATTATTCTTTTTTTCTATCCCCGTTTTCGCAAGACGTTTTTGAGATTCAATTATTCTTTGTTTTTGATAAAACTTTAATTTCTCACTAAACATTGTCATAAAATGAGCAGGAGCGCTATAATCAGCTTTGTTATCTCTGAACCATTTAACAGATTCTTCAAAAGCCCACTCACCAGACGTTTCTAAGTTATTTAAATCTGGTGGCAATCTTAAAGCAATAACATAAGCATCTTTTTCAGTTAAATTTGTTACACGTTGACTCATTATATGGTGGTAAGCTCTTTTCTGATCTTCACTTAAGTATGTGTTTAAATCTTCTTCTCGCTCTGTTTTAATATCAAAAATATCTAATCCATTAGAGGAAACAGATATTTGGTTTTCCTTTTCAGGTTTACTTTTTTCTTGAGAAATTTTCTTCTTTAAAAACTCTGTAAAAGTAGAGCATATATCAATAGCTAAAGCCCATTTTACCTTGAAGTATTCAATAATTTTTAAATAATTGTTATGTATAGTCAAGATGTAAACGGAAGGAGCAATCTTTCCGTGCCGTCTTACCTTTATTTGTTGGCATACTCCTAAATCTTGCAGCCAATTCAACACGTAATTAATAATGGGTTTAGAAATCCCCGATTTTTTACAAATGTGTTCTTGCCTTACTTGGGCATAACCTTCTTGTACCAAATAAGATAAGATAGTCTCAAAGGCTTCAAATTGTCTTTTGGTAAGGTAATCTTTTGTGGTAACACCTTCATATTCATCATGGACAATATTATCAATATAAGTAGTAACTTTCTTGATTGATTGATTAATAGTTCCCGGTGTTTTGGGTAAATGTTTAATTCGAGGACTTAATTCAGCTTTTGCTCGACTAAGCAAAAAGTTGTTTAATAACACAGAAAAAACCTCCTATTTTTTCCACCACAAAGAAACAGAAAAATGCTGGAAAAGTAGAGGTTTTTATTCACATTATATTTTTTACATGCTATAATAAATATGTAGAAAACATAATTATAAATAAGCCCCCTACTCTGATTGAGTTTTTAATTGGTTCACCGGCCAAAGTGATTTGCCAATTAAAAATAGGTTGTGGTAGGGTTTATTTTTTTTGTTTTTTATTTTTTATTTTTAGTAACTTTAATAAGGTTATATTTCTTTATATGTCCTATTGTATAACTATTATTATGAGATATCAATCGTTAATGTAAGAATAGAAGAATGTAACCTATGAAAAGCCTCCGGTTAATTTGAACTGGAGGCTTTAATTTCGTATTGAATGTATTTTCTAAAATTCATATATTCTTCTTGTAATTTGTCATACTTATAGTTAATAAATTCTGTATATTCATGAAGTTGCTTCTCTAATTGCTCTTTTTTGCTTATTGGCAATGCAAGTAGATCTTCATAAAGATCTGTTGTCATAAAAGGTGGCTCGTGACTTTGTTCAACTTCTTGTTCCTTTATATTAATATCCTTGTTTATTTGATTTTCTTCTAAAAACAATCCTTTGTCTTGAATGGTTTGAGTATTGCCAACTAAATAATCTGTACTGACCTGAAAAAGATTCGCTATAACTATTAAAACGTTATATGGAGGTTCAGCCCCTTTATTTTCCCAATTTGAAACAGTTGTTTGAGCGAAACTTGTTCCACTAACTTCTCCTATTTTTTCACCTAGCTGTTTCATACTCCATCCAGCTTCTAGTCTTAATGTTTTTACACGTGCGCCAAAAATACTCATTTTTATTTTTCCTCCCTCTTAATTTTATGATATGTTGTGCGTTTTTTTGTAGGATATACATTCGTTATAACTCCGAAGAGGGTTTGTAACTTGAAAAGTGATAAGAAAATAAAAAAACTCCCAATAAAAAACAAAAAAGTAGTTGTTTTAACTTTAAAAGTGATATATGATACACGTAAGGGTAACCGAAAGGAGGTTATGAAATGTCTTTAAAATACGAGAGAAAGGCCCAAAATTGTTCATTAGAGTTTATTTCTCAGATATTAAACATTAGTCCCCAAGTGCTACATTCTATAGAGAAGGGCAGGTCCGGAGTTAATGCTGAACGAGCGGAAAAAATTTCCGTTTTTTTCAACAAGCCTGTAGAGTACTTTTTTGTACCAACGTATTATCGAGTTCGAGAATAACCTAAAAATAGTTACTTTTATTTTGATAAAGATACAAAGTAACCATATAAGATTTATTATAGTAAAAAAAATCATTAATTCAAATAGAATTAATTGGTCAAATTGCTTATTGCTTAACGTATGGAAAACTCAGTCCCAATGGCAATGACCTTCCAGAGATGGGGCGCACAGATGATGTTGTATATAAAGTTCTTCTAAATGGATATCCGCAAAAGAGTCCTGAGGAATTAGGTGTTTCCGATTGGAAAGAGGCGCATTATGCGACCCAGCTTAGTGTTTGGGCATCATTAGGTCAAATTGACATTAGTGAAGTTCAGCATAAGAATGCGAATGTTGCAAAAGCCGTAAAAACAATTATTGATGGGGCAAATGCAAGTCAGGAAACACAAGAAATGTACATGAATGTAACACCAACAGACAATCAAGAAGCAAAGTTAAACGGTGAGTACTTTGAAACGACAGTGTATCAAATTGAAAGTAACGCTAAGAATGGTGTGTTTACAGTTCAACTAGCGAATGCACCAAATGGAACAAAAGTTGTTTCAACAAATGGAGAAACAAAACAAAAATTCAATTTAGGGGAACAATTCCGTATTCTGATACCGAAATCCTCTCAGACTGGAAATTTTTCCTTAAAAATAACTTCTAACCTTTCTAAGTTGCATGCAGTAGCTTATAAAGGAACTGACACTGTACAAGATGCAACAGTACTATTAGAAAAAAATGAGGAAAAAGTGAGTGCTGATCTACAGGTAAACTGGAGCTCATCTTCCAACAACAGGTGGTAAAGCGGAAAATCCATATATAAAATGGATTGGGCTTGCATGTAGCGCATTTGGTGCAATGGGAGCTGTATTTGCAGTAAGAAGTCGTAAGAAAGCGCAATAATTCTAAATAAGAAAGGGAGAATTGCAAGATGAGACAAGAAAATATGACGACATCCCAAGCTCATTTTAGTGAAATAGATGAAAATCCGCTTGTTTTTTTGTTGGCTGTCGGAATGCATGTATACTTGCACTTCCCATTTGGGTAATTGTGTTTTGGATCGGGAGCAAGGTTTAAGAAACCAAAGGGGGATGAAATGAGATGTCAGGAGTCTACATCGGTACAACCAAACAACCATTTATTTTGAAGGAGCCAATGATTAGGAGTCGTTCAAATACATGGATTGGAGGGAAACCAGGAAACGGAAAGATGCATCGCAAGGGTGATTGGCTTTCCGAAGATCTCATGCAAGCAATTTCAATCGCACAAACGGTGGTCAAACCCAAAGAACGATATGATTTTTGGATTGAATCCGCTACAAAGTTGTTAGCGGGTAGTATTTTGTATCTGGATCAACGACATAAGGACTTATATTACTTAGATTTGGAACAGGTCAGAGTGTTCATACAAAAAGTAAATAACCAGGATACGTACTTGTCGGAGATAACAGATTCTCTCGATCAATGTCATCCAGCCTATCAAATTTTTAAGGTTTTGGTTTTATCAGCGAAAGAGACGAGGGAAGGAACCGTTAGAACATTGCTAGGAATATTAGATGAACATGCAATGAGGAATGAAAATCTGGAAAAGAAACGGGAATATTTTTGGTTCCAATATTGAGTAAAGAGTTTCAAAGAATGAAATAAGAAAGGAGACATAGACATGCTAGGAGTGATTCAAAGGTGCTCAGGGCTTCTACAGGCGATTGGGATTTTTGACCGAAGAGAAAAGGGTGTGGATGTGACAAAAGCTTCTCAAGAGGCTTATAGGACAGTGATTGAGGGTGTCAGGAAAGCTAAACAAAAGTTTATCTTTATTTTCGATCCAACGGATCAAGTGTATGAAGATACACATCGACAGAAGCTAGCGCAAGGATATCACATTGTAAAGCACAATTTGTTAAGTGATACAGTGTTCTTAGATTATGAAAATAATCAAAAAGTGATCATGTATGTCAATATAGATACGGTTACTAGCACGTATGAAGATAGAGGTGAGGCGTTATCTCATTTTCTTCACTTTCTAACTGAAAAGAAGAAAATTCGACCGATTCATCTCGTTTTCTATCAATTTGATCTTTATCCTATCCCTCATATAGAGCAGTTTTTAAAAGAAAGTGCTACCTATGATATCCGAACTGCAATTGTCGTAGAATCTCATTCCGTCTTACAACGTATATACGGAAAACATGGGGCAAAACGAATTGCTACATCGTGTCAGACAACAGTTCTAGCATAGTCTTACCTTTCAAAAATACTCTTTTTACTTCAGAAAGGAGAAAATATATGAAATTGATGGAAGCAAATGCGGAAGAATTTCAAAACATGAAAGTAAAACCATCTAATTATCTGATTGAAAAAATCACTGAAAGTCAACATCTCATACATCGAGAAATAGCAGAATATGAAAGAGAAGCATTTCGAGAAGAAACTCTATTTGAATACAAAGGGAAAAGTTTTTTACCAGAAATTACGAAGTGTTCATCTGAAGCACAGGCAGTATCAGTCGTACAGTCTTATTGGCAGGGTATTAGGGAATTAAACAGAAGCGTATAAGATTTTCGGGATTTCATAGTCATTCATGATATATAGATGGCTAGAAAACTATACAAGGTGAAAGGGGGGATTTCAAGTCCTTCCCTTTGAAGGAGGCGATAGACATGGGAAAAGAGCAAAGACTTGCATTCTATGATATATCGTCGTCAAGTGCACAAAGTGTCAAAACATTCGATGGCAAAGTGTATCAGCTAAGAGGAGCGGTAGCGGTAGAAGATACGACAGGAAACATTGAGAGGGTGGCAGAGATCTATTACCGTGTCCGTTCAGTCATGGATGAAAAGCAAAAAATAATTGCCAAGAGAAGAAACCAGAATGATGAATTGACAACCGTGTGCCAACGGCGGAAATAAAACGATTTTTGAGAGAAAACAAGCGGTTTTGGAGTGTGCTGAGATAGATAGATTTATCCGATGATAATGAAAAAACCAACAATTTCGTAACTATTTTTATAGACGTTCAAAACGAAAGTTTTTCCTTATCAAAGCACAATTGCCCTTTGAAAACTTCACATGCGTGCCCCTTTTTAAAATGGTCACTTAAAAAGTTGGGTATACGATTATCGTTTGAGGAGTGGGTACGTAAAACTCGTCTATGGGTTTTGTTGTAAAAAATCAGAACTCATACTTGTGACCCAGATACGATATATCAATGATCTGTGCGGAGTATTAGCCGTGAGGAATATCCTTTAATGACATTCTGAAGAAGCGGTGAACATCAAAAACAGTAGATATATAAGGTTCTACGTACATGCCAAAACGTTGTGCAATATTGGGCTTATTAGGATTAAGTCGGGATTGATTCTGATATGCATGCCAATATAGGGTTTACCATATCCGCCATAAATGGTAATTTTTCATTTTTTCTTAATATTCTTGCTATAATGATAACCAGATGTGGAGAAATAATCTGAACTCTCAGTAGACTCCAAAATCGCTTGTTTAATAACATAGGGAGGTCAAAAGTATGACTCAAAAATCAAAAATCATTGCCGTTATCGTTGCATTGGTTGCCGTTCTAGGGATTGGTTCCACACTGGTATTTTCTAATAGTAAGAAAGGAGAGCTTGAAGAATTAAGCCCTCAAGAAATTAAAAAATTCATGTCACAGGATGGAACGGGATTTGTAGTTTACTCTTTTGATAAAGAACAAAGAGATTTCTTTACAAATCAAGTAAAAAAAGTTTTTGAAAAGAACACTGTAAGTGGCAAGGAGTTAAATAGTTATCATCCTGGATATGACGGAACTAAAGGACAATCTTATTATGGGGTAAAACAAAGACCAGATACATTAGCGTATTATCAAAAAGGAGAACTAAAAAAGGAAATGCCCTTTGAAAAATACAAATCATCTGATTTAGAAAAAGAATTAGATGTGTTTGTCCGAAATATGAAGGAAATGTATATCGACAAATAAGAGGATAGAAGGGCGGTGTGATAAATTGCCTATTCCAACTGTTACACAAAGAGATTTAAAAAAATCAAGAGATTTGGTAGAAAAGTTACTGAAGGTCAAAGGAGAAAGCTATCAAAATTGGTTACACGCACAACATCAACAGTTCGTTGAAGTAAATCAAGACTTAATCTTAGAAGCGCTCACTCTATTTGTAGAAGAAGAGAAAGGACCTAGTAGGGTACCTGAAGGTACGGGTACACTTTCTCAGTCAAATGAAGTTGTATAACACAAATATAGGAGAGTGTAAGAGATGTTTAAATTAAACAACTTGATTTTAGGTGCTGGAGATGGAATGTCTAGTTTAGTTAGTACAGGTGAAGCAGTTTTAACCTGGGCACAACGCTTAGGAATTATTAGTGCAGCTATCGCATTTTGTATCGGTGGTTACTACCTTATCTGGGGGGGGGAGCGTGGAAGACACCAGAGTAAAGGCTGGTTTATTGGTTCAGCTGTAGGGTTAATTATTGTAATGGGTGCAAAGGGATTGGCAGAAGGAATTAATAGTAATATCAAGTTTGGATCTATCCTGTTCTTTTGGATGTGAAGAGACAACAGAATACGTTTTGGTAAAGAAGCTATGCACTTGTATAGCTTCTTTTTATATGCCATAAAGCGTTAGAAAGGAGAGGGGGAAATTACTTATGTTAGAGGTCATGTTTACCAAAAGCGCAACACCAGAGATTAAAAGTTTTCAAAAGATGTCCTTACAGGATGCTTGTAAGATTACCTATCGACTGGAACAAGAGTTACAAGAACAACAAAATATTATCCATGTAGATTTTCACATTTTAGATCAAAACAGTGAAGAGATGTATGCAGGGACATTGTCCCTGGGTTCTGGTTATGCTTCTCATTTGTATGAACATGTAGAAAATAAACTTTCTTCTATGGAAATGGATGAAGATCAAGAGAAGCAAAAAGAGGCACTTTTACAACTCATGAAACAAGATATCGAAGAATTTTTACAAGAGATTGCTCCACCAGAAGAAATAGAAGAACCAGAAGAGAAAACTAAAGTGAAAGGGGAACAACAAGAAAAAGGAGATATTCCTTTAGAAGAGGGAAAAGAGAACAAAAAACATCTGTTTCAAATAATCGGAGGAGCAATTGGAGGAATCGTAGTAGGAGCTGTGAGTGTGTTTTCCTTGTATGCTGTACCATCTAAGCCAGTTGAAGCAACAACTCAACCCAATACGCATTTAGTTAAAGGACTTCAACAAGCTTCGATTCAGCAATATCCAAAGGCAATTCAAGAATTTGAGCAGTTGGATTATAAAGAACTAGATAAGGAGAGTCAAAAAGCAGTTTTATTCTCTTACTTATTAAGCGGAAAAGCAAATAAGGCCTTACAGTATGAACCGAAATTTGCTGAGAGTGTTGTGAGCTATTACGTAGCCGTTGATAATTTGAAAAAAGTGAATGAGATTCAAGTCAAAAATGATGTGATTGATTTTGAAAAAGCAGTGTTGGCAAAAAAAGATGAAGAGGTTGTTCGTCTAAAAGATAAGGTGAGTGTAGATGGTCGCCGGGAACAATCCATTGTAGATGCATATTTGAGACTTAAAAAATATGAGGATTGCTTTATCTTTGCAAAAGCACAGGGCAATAAGAATGTGATGAAACAAGTGAAGGAAGTAGAAAAGAAAGAAGTAGAGCAATCAACAGTACCAGATGAAGAGAAAAAGAAAAAGATTGAAAACATCGATAAAGTATTGAAGGAAATTTAAGGGAGGAAATGAAATGCCAATCGATTATAAAAATGTTTTAAAAAAGAGGGGACTTACGGTTACGGCGACTTCTTTGTCTGTAGGGATTTTATCCGGATGTAGCTTGTTTGGTTCAGAGCAAAGTAAGAAGACAGATAAAAAAGCATCTGTTTCTAAAAAAGTGGAAAATGAGAAAAAGAAACAAGAAGAAAAGAAAGAGCCGGAAAAGTTAGAAGAAAAGGATTTTGCTTCTTTGACGGAAAATGCTGTGAAGAGTCAGGAGTCTAACAAAAATGTAGCATTTGTATTAGATCATATGGAAAAGCAACAATTAAACAAAAAAGATAAACAGATTGCAAGTCATATCAAAAATGCAGATGAAGCGACATCTCGTATCGTGGCTATATTAGACCAGGAGTTGTCAAAATCGAGTCATTTGAATACAGATGATGTTGCGATTGTTGCATCGAATAGTATTCCAACAGAAACGAAAGATAATCAACTTGTATTTGGAAATATAAAAGATACAACAGTAGCTAGCATCGGAGATGTAATCCTACAAGAAAATGTAAAACCGCCTGTTATTGAAGAAAAACCTTCTATTCCATTACCAGACCCGCCGACAGATGGAGGAGATAAGCCAAAACCTCCGGTAGATCCGCCGACAGATGGGGGAGATAAGCCAAAACCTCCGGTAGATCCGCCAACAGATGGGGGAGATAAGCCAAAACCTCCGGCAGATCCGCCAACAGATGGGGGAGATAAGCCAAAACCTCCGGTAGATCCGCCGACAGATGGAGGAGATAAGCCAAAACCTCCGGTAGATCCGCC
>NZ_JBMDKC010000103.1:0-20177 GCF_057809515.1 Bacillus sp. FG16 | reverse complement strand
TAGTTCAAATGAACAAAAGTTAATATTGTGTCTATCCTTAAGTTGATGGGCATGTATGTACACCCCCAAAACTATATAATAATACGTAGTAAGAAAGCCTTTTCAAAATAATAATTATTCATCAAGGGGGTACTTATAATGGAACGAGTTCAAATGAATGAAACGCTAGAATTCTCTCGTATTATTCAAGGATTTTGGCGTTTAGCAGAATGGAATATGACGAAACAAGAATTACTTTCTTTCATTGAAGATTGTATGGATATGGGAATTACTACTTTTGATCACGCTGACATTTACGGCGGATATACGTGTGAAGGATTGTTTGGAGAAGCTTTACAATTAAAGCCTTCCTTACGAGACAACATGCAAATTATTACAAAGTGTGGAATCGCTCCCCCATCACCGAAATTTCCAGAGCGATATGTTGCTCACTACAATACTAGTGCAGAGCACATTATTCAAAGTGCAGAAGCATCACTAAAAAATTTACATACAGATTATATTGACGTATTACTTATTCATCGTCCCGATCCTTTTATGGATCCAAATGAAGTGGCAAAGGCATTTTCACAATTAAAACAAGAAGGAAAAGTTCGTCACTTCGGTGTATCTAACTTCTTACCTTCACAATTTAATATGTTAAGTTCGTACTTAGATTTCCCGCTTATTACGAACCAAATTGAAGTTTCTGCATTGCAGCTTGAGCATTTTGAAAAAGGGACAATTGATTTATGCCAAGAAAAACGAATCAATCCAATGATTTGGTCACCTCTTGCTGGTGGGGAAATTTTTACTGGTCAATCCGAACGTGCCGTACGTGTACGCGAAACTATGCAAAAAGTTGCTACTGAGCTAGGTGTTTCTAGTATCGATACGGTTATGTATGCTTGGTTACTTGCTCATCCAGCTAATATGATGCCAATCGTTGGCTCTGGTAAATTAGATCGCGTAAAAACGGCCGCTCTTGCTACAAACGTTAACTTAGATCGTCAACAATGGTTTACAATTTTCGAAAGCTCTAATGGACATCCTGTACCATAATACACAAAAAGAAGAGCTGTTTCTTTACAGCTCTTCTTTTTTATATGTATTTCTCGTCATTGCAAATACACACATATCCCTTAATCCATTTCCATCTACCGCAACACTCGCACTTTCTAACGTACCTTCTAACTTAAAGCCTAATTTCTCAGGTATCGCTCTACTCTTCTTATTTAAAGAATCACAACGAATTTCTACACGGTTTGCTTTCAATTCAGAAAAAGCGTAATCCGTTATACCTTTCGCAGCCTCTACCATATAGCCTTTTCCGCTAAACCTTGTATCAATCCAATATCCGATTTCAAATTGAGGTATATCCCAATTAATACGATGTAATCCGGCTGAAGCAATAAATTCACCTGTTTCTTTCGAAAATACTAGTAATCTTAAATCCTCACGTTGCAAAAATTGAATATGCGATTTTCTAATACTCTCTTCTATTTCTTCCTCTGTTTGCTCTTTTTGTGCAAAAACCATCCAAGGTTTTAGTTCTTGTATTGAAGCTTGAATTGCATCATATACAACTTTACCATCTCCTGGTTTCGGCATTCGAATAAAAAGCCTGTCAGTATAAAATTCAGAAGGAAAATCGAATAATAACGGATTCACTGTAAACACTCCCTATAATTCTTTTATATATAATAATATCCATCTCAAGTTATATAGTAAAGAATTTTCTGAATTAAACACATTTTACTCATTCACTTCCATCGCTACACGAATTCCAGATTCAATCGCACCTTGAATCCATCCGTGATATAGCGTTGTATGATCTCCAGCGAAGAATATTCTCCCCTCTGATTTGACAATCACTGGTTGTAGCTCAGATTCTTGACCTGCTTGAAAAAGCGCAAATCCTCCAAGCGCATACGGATCCAATGTCCAGCTTTTTGATATTCCAGATATGAACTCATCATACACTTGACCACCTAATATTGTTGCTAAGTTGTGTAAGGCGTAATAAATACGATCGCCTTTTGATAAACCATCCCATAACAATGCGTCATAAGACCATGTATAGCTACCTAACATCATAGCAGGTCCTTTTTCTCCAATTCCATAACTTGGATAATAGGCATAACGAATTGGCAAATCTGTTATAATTCTGCCACCTAATTGTCCTTGTTCTTCCCAAAATCGGCTTTTAAATTGAATTCCTATTTTCGTCGCAGGCATGTAATGCAATTCACGAATTGCTTTCCATTTTTCATGAGATATAGAATCAAACGGATCTACTTCTACAAAACGCATTGTCGAAAACGGGATAGTAACAATAACTAAATCTCCTGTAATACTACTATATTCAAAAGTTTCCTCGTTCCGATAGAAAGCTGTCACACCATTATCGTGTTGATGTAACTTCATTAATTTTTGATTATATATAATATTTTCTTCTAATTGCGGTAAAAATGACTTTGGTAATCTATCATTCCCGCCCACAATTTCACAAAATCCGCTCTCCTCTTGCATAATGTATAGAAAGCGTAAAGTCTCTACAAACGACCGTTCTAAAAAACCTTCTAGATCTAATAGAACACCGATCATCTCAATTGTTACTGGCGAAAAGTAAGTATTATACTGATAAGGATGATACTTCAAAAATTGTCCTGTGGAATATCTCCCAAAATCCTTCACTACAACATCCCAATTTTTCTCTGGATTTCTTTTAATAAAATTTATTATCGGCTGTACTGCTAGTAACAATAGTTCTTCAGACGTTTTTCCCACTTCGTTCATTTCCACGGGATACCTTAAAATACTCGGATCCTTTTCATATTGTTTCAACGTCGTTTTCCGTCCATTTACATAGATAATATCCGTCTCATTCCTATTAATAAAAGGACTCACCTGTAGCCCAAACTTTCTTATATATGCCATCGTTAATGTATGTGTATACGGAATTCTCATTGCTCCGACATCTAAATATAATCCGGTATCTTCCATTCTAACTGTCTCTATACGGCCACCTACCCGGTTGTTTGCTTCAAAAATTTTCACATCATGTCCTGCAGCCTTTAATAAAGATGCTGAAACTAATCCAGCCATACCAGCTCCCACTACAATAATTTGTTTTGGACTTATCGTCTTCCTCAATCCTTTATCTATAACTTTTAACGCTTCATCCATTTCAGTGTTATACATTATATCTTTCTGCACAATTCCACCCCTTACTTCATCAAATAGACGTTAGTGGTTTAGTGCATTTTATTCATAGATCCCCATAAACATAACACTATTGCAATTTGAATATTCACTAAAAGTACATAAGAGACAGATTTCATATTTCTTTATGCCTCGTATAATATAACAACCGCAACGAAGGAGTGACTAAAAAATGAAACATACTTATGATTACCACGCTACAAAAAAGCATTTAGAATTAAAGAAACAAAACTTATGTAAAAAACTTAGCAATATGACACTATCTGAAAAAGAACGTGAACAGCTAAAATGTGAAATTGACAACTATGAATATATTTTAAATCTGGTCGAAATGAATCATTATGAACGCGGATTTTCTCGTTAAAAACGGAAATAGAATTATCCGCTTTTCATTTTGAGCATTTCACTACGCATTTTTCATAAGTAAATATATAATAGGATGTACATTAAGATTGAGAGGTATATTCTATGATCAAGTTAAGTGTATTAGACCAATCACCTATTTCAGATGGTAGCACAGCAGCCCAAGCTTTTTCACATACAGTTACGCTTGCACAAGAAGTTGAAAAACTCGGATTCACACGTTTTTGGGTATCCGAACATCATAATTCCGTAAGCTTAGCTGGTTCAAGTCCAGAAATACTTATTTCTCATATTGCCGCGAAAACGGACCGTATTAGAGTCGGTTCAGGTGGTGTTATGTTACCGCATTATAGCCCATATAAAGTCGCTGAGAATTTCCGCGTTTTAGAAGCACTGTATCCAAATCGAATCGATCTCGGTGTTGGTAGAGCTCCTGGTGGTATGCCAATAGCAACTCGCGCACTTCAAGAAGGGAAAATGGTCTCACTTGATCAATATCCAGAACAAATTGCAGACGTTGCAATGTACATACATGATCAAGTACCAGAAAACCATCACTATGCAAACTTAAAAGCCACTCCAGTTATCCCAACATCTCCTGAAATGTGGATGCTCGGTTCTAGCGGAGAGAGCGCTAAAATTGCTGCAAACAACGGAGCTTCTTTCGCATTTGCACAATTTATTAATGGCTTCGGAGGCCCTGAAGTTATGAGGGCTTACCAAGAACAATATCAGCCTTCATTTTTAGGAGATAAACCAAAGTCAATCGTTTCTATTTTTGTTATATGCGGAGAAACAAATGAAGAAGCGGAAAAAATTGCTTCTAGTTTGGATTTATCAATCTTATTATTAGAGCAAGGAAAACGAACTACTGGTACACCTTCTATCGAAACTGCTCAAAATTATTCATACAGTGCTTATGATTTATTCCGTATAAAAGAAAATCGTCAACGTATGATTGTTGGTGATCCGTCTTCTGTAAAAGAAAAAATAATAAATTTAAGCAAAGCATACAATACTGACGAATTTATGATTGTCACGATTACCCATCAATTTGAACATAAATTAAAGTCTTATCGCCTACTAGCAAATGCTTTTAATTTATAACTCTAAAAAGAGATGCATCACATACGATGCATCTCTTTTTCTTACTACTTATTGTTTTTATTTCCTATATATTCAATAGCTTCTTTTAATAGTTCATCAAAGTTAATAGGATAATCATGATCTAAGTTAGGCACAACTTTATACTTATGTTTTATATTCTTATCTCTTAATAATCGTACAAATTGCTGCGTGGACTCGAAACAATCTTCATCTTGATCCCCGCATACTATATATCCTTTTATATGTTTATCCTGCAGCACTCTTAGCAACTCATCCCATTCTTCAATCTCAGGAAGCCATGGTGCCATAAAAATAAAACCATCCACATCTATATCTTTTTGTAAAATCGTATATAAAGCTACTCTTGCCCCTGCAGAAAAACCACCAATGATTACATTTTCTACTGTATGATTTTCTATAAACTTATTGTAATGCTCTTTTAATTCCCCTTTCCCTCTCTCAAGATCATCCCAAACAAATCCATCTGAAAACTGAATTTGTGAAGACTGTGGTAAAGCTAACGTGTAATCTTGTGTCAAAACTGATTTCCAATATGGCTCTACTATTTGAATATTTTCTTGGTCACCGTGTAATGTAAGTAGTAGATTTCCCTCTTTCTTGCTGTATATACATTTCACGTCTGGTCTTTCCGTTTTATGTGCTAATTCTTCTCTTTCTTTACATAATTGAACCATTGTATGAAATTCTTCAAATTTATGTAGTGATTTTAAATCATCGTCCGAAATTAAATACTCATTTCCATACCAGAACCCCTTTTCTATAATGGCCTCTCTCATTAAATGTAATGCTTCTTTTTCAAGTCCCGATGCACTTGCGAGCGCATACTTAAAATTATATATTTGCGCCTCATTCCCTATTACACCTGTAGCATTTTCCATTATATAATTGTACGCTTCAAAACTTCCTTTATTTGCATAACAGCGTAACGTTTCATTTAATAATTGAATGTAAGTCATACTATTTTTCATATACCAATTCCCCCGAAACCTATTATAATATTTATTTTTCAAATCTTTATACCATTTTGTATAGCCCACGCTAACAATACCTTATTCTCAGAATGTTGCTTAATAGTTACTCTTCCCTTTCCAATATATTTAGTATAAATAATAATAAACTGAAAAATCAATATTTTAACAAACAAAAAAAGACAACAATATATGTATTGTTGTTTTCATTACGTCTACCCGCTCTTTTGTTTTTTTCTATCTGGTTTACTTGAAACTAAATAATGTTTTTCTGAAATATATAAGTCTCTTTTTAAGCTACGATTTAAGTAAGGTCCTAGTTTCATTCCGCATATGAGGCGATCTTCGCTACCTTCAACAATTGGGAACATTTCTTTTTCTGTTACGTATTGATCTACTGCCTTTTGTACGACATCAATTTCTTTCACTAGGTTTAAATTTTCTGCTGTATGTTCAAATACCTCAAGCGTTTCCTTCGTTATGAGAAAATCATTTGTTGGAAATGCAGGTAAATATGGTTTTAACAAATCATAATTTACTGTATAATCTTCATTTACTAATACTGTATAAACGATATTAGCATTCGTTTCTAAAAACTGAGCCATCGCTTGTTCTAATTCATCTTTCGTAATTTCCCGCTCTTCTTTTCCAGTTCTGAAAAAGCGAAACATCGCATCGCCTCCTTTTTACTATATTATAGCATAAAAGAAAACTGAAAAATCATAAAAAAACCCATTGAAATAATTTTTCAATGGGTTTTATATTTTTTATCGTTATTTTAAGAATGCACTTAGCATCCATACATGTTGTTCTAATGTTGTATGAATTGCTAACAGCATGTCAGCTGATGTTTCATCGCCAGCTTCACCCGCAACTTCCATACCTTCTTTTAATTCTTGAATAAGTGCAGAATAATCATTCACTAATGTTTGCACCATTTCTTCTGCAGATTCTTTGCTTGTCCCTTCGCTGACACTAGATGTTGCAAGATATTCTTTCATTGTCGCTAACGGTTTACCTTCTAAAGCTAAAATACGTTCTGCTAACTCATCAATATACGTTCCAGCTTCATTATAAAACTCTTCAAATTTCTCATGTAATGTAAAGAAGTGTGGCCCTGTCACATACCAGTGATAATTATGTAGTTTCACATATAACACATTCCAGTTTGCTACCTGCTTGTTTAATACTTCAACAACATTTGTTTTCGTACTCATACAATCCACTCCTCTTATCATTTTGTAATGTTTATCTTTTAATAACCTAATTACATTTTACCATACATTCCCTTTCCTTTCGAACAATCGGCTTATATGTAACAAAGTTTTAACACCTTTAATACTTCCCTAATATCATTTAATTCATGTATTTTTTCAAACACTTCATACGTCTAATTGTCCAAGCTCATACATATGCATAATAGTACATCAAGCTCATCATAGTAGAAAGAGGGATAACATGGACAATCAACAATGGCAAGTAGCAAAGAAAGTAGCTGCTACTTATATCGGAACTGTCGTTGGAGCTGGATTTGCTACTGGACGAGAAATTGTTGAATTTTTCACAGTGAATGGATTATACGGGACAATTGGCATATGTGTAAGTGGATTTTTTTTTATTTGGCTCGGCACAAAGATGATGTTACTTTCATCACAAATCGGGGCATTTTCAGCGCAAGAATTTAACAAATATTTATTTGGGGATGTATTTGGGAATGTTGTAAACACATTATTATTACTCGTTTTATTCGGCGTAACGAGCGTTATGTTATCAG
This sequence comes from Bacillus sp. FG16, assembly GCF_057809515.1. Classification (NCBI taxonomy): domain Bacteria; kingdom Bacillati; phylum Bacillota; class Bacilli; order Caryophanales; family Bacillaceae; genus Bacillus; species Bacillus sp. FG16. The sequence continues at coordinate 12,740 of NZ_JBMDKC010000103.1, read as the reverse complement.
GGGCTGGTGCAGTATTTGAAGAGCAACTTCGCTTACCAAGACAACTCGGTATTCTCATTACAGTTATCGCTTGTCTCATTATAAGTAGCCGCGGATTACAAGGTGTTTTTGAAGTAAATACACTTGTCGTACCTATTATGATGATTTTTATTATCGGACTTGCTATTACAACCTTTTTTCACGGTACACCTTCCATTAATAACACTATTCCTGCAGAGAGTTGGAATATGAAATGGATTACTAGCCCTATTACATATGTCGCCTTAAATCTTTCTCTCGCCCAAAGTGTTCTCGTCCCATTAGCCAGTGAAGTAAAGGATCGAAAAGCCATTTTTTGGGGTGGGATTTTAGGTGGTGCTGGACTTTCTTTAATTTTATTATGCAGCCATTTAGCAATCTTATCAGTTGATCAATTTTATCAATATAACATCCCAATGGCTGAAGTCATAAGAAGATTTAATGCAACTTTTCACTTCTTCTTCGTTCTCATTATTTTCGGTGAAGTTTTCACAACTTTAGTTGGTAATGTGTTCGGAATGACAAAACAGATGCAATCTATTACCGGGTGGAAAAATAACAATATTATTTTCTTCATTTTACTAATTAGTTATTGCTTTAGTTACATCGGTTACAGTGACTTACTTCACATTCTATATCCTATCATCGGATGGGTAAGTATTGTTATACTTCCAATCATTGCGTTTAAACAACTTCAAAAAACATAAAAAAGCATCCATGTTATTGGATGCTTTTTTATGTTCATTCACAATCATCACATACTTCCCAGTACGGCCCCATTTCTAATGCTAAATATGGCTTTAATTGCAACCGAATCATTCGACTAGGCATGCGCTCTAAAACAAATTGAATACCTTCTTCATCTTCGTCTAATTCAACTTTTGAAATCACAATTCTTTGTATAGTCGTAATGGGAATTCCATCTTTATATAAAGTGATTTTCACCTCATCGTATTCATTAAAATACAATTCGACACTCATTTGATTTTTCAGTATTTCATCAACAATTTTATATGTATCATTTTGTTCTTGGATTATATATTTCCATCCGCCTCTATCTTCTTTCGGAGCTGTTTGAAATAATGTCTCCAAATCCTCGTATAGCATAAGATAACCCCTCTCTTACTAAAAAACGATGAGTATTTTATATACCCTTTATCTCTATCACTATCCATAGCTATTGTACCATATATCACCGTTCTTACCGTATTCATTTGCTTTATAAATACTTATAAAATAACTAACTCTATCTCCATTATTATGTATATTACCTCATTACTCCATACACTCTTACAAGTTCAAATAACGTCAGACTTTAATCCATACAAATATTGTCTACTCTCTTCTTTTATTAGCTCACAGCATTCACACTTATATATAGTAAGACTAACACAAATAAAAAAGGAGCGTGACTTATACCACTCCCCTTAAAAGAACTTCCCTATAGCTGCTAAAACTAATACGATTATTAAAATTGCAAATAATAATGAGACAATGAAACTAAAAATAGGTAACGCTTTCTTTTCATTCTTCTTAAATAGTAACTTTAAACTAAGAAAAATATTTAACAATTTGTACCGAGCTATTCGAAAGTGTTTTTAATATAAACACTTCAATTAGAAAAACAATAAAAAATGAAATACTTAGCCAAAATGAGACGTAACTAAGCCAAGAATGTCTTTTTGTCCCCCAATACACTCCCATAATACTCTCCTTTTATTTGTATTCTATACGTTAATAATTATACACAAAGCTAACAAATACCTCTATTTTTCGACAAACATTATGCAAAATGCCATTTTAAACGTCATAAAGGAAGTCTACATCCCTATTTGATTTTACACAATAAAACAGACTACCCTCTAGTGGCATAATGCTACTAGGGGATAGTCTGTTCTCTATTAAACTTTAAATCTGTCAATTAGTCCTTGTAACTCTTCAGCCATTTGAGATAACGTGCCCGCTGCGGATCCAATTTCCTCCATCGAAGCTAGCTGTTCTTCAGCTGAAGCCGCAACATTTTGTGTGCTTGTCGCATTATTTTGCGCTGTCATTGCAATTTGTCCTACCGAGATAGATACTTCATTTGCCCCTTTTGACATTCCATTAGCCGTTTCAACCATCGTCTTAATTTGATTAGCTATTTCATTTGTAGATTGTAAAATTTCAGCAAAGTTTTGCTTCGTTTCATTTGCGATAACAAGTCCAGATTGAACTTCCTCATTTACATGATTCATAGATTTGACTGTCTTACCCATATCATCTTGTATTTCACATATTAATTTACTAATTTCACTAGAAGATACGCTAGACTGCTCTGCCAATATACGCACTTCATCTGCAACAATTGCGAAACCTCTTCCATGCTCACCGGCTCTTGCGGCTTCAATCGCCGCATTTAGAGCTAGAAGGTTTGTTTGATCTGCAATATTTTGAATTACTTCTAAAATATCACCAATTTGTTTTGATTTATTATTTAGTAATTGTATAACTGCATCTGATTGTGACACAGATTCTGCAATAGACTGCATCTGGTTTACTGTTCTTCCTACTAGTTTCCCACCATCTTCTGCTTTTTCACGAGTATGTGCAGAAGCCGTATTAATAGATGATGAACTATTTGCTACATGTTGAATTCCTTCCGTTACATTAAACAGTAACATAGCGCCATTTTCTACGCTTGTTGTTTGCGTCGTTGCCCCACTTGATATTTCATCCATTGCGATTGTGATTTGCTCAGTCGCTTCACTTGCTTGCCTTACACTTGCAGTTAGCTCTTCTGATGCCGCTGCAACATGCCCAGCTGAATCGTTAATTCTTCCGATTAACGTCCGTAACGAATTCGTCATCTCATTAAAGCCTTTAGCAAGTTGGCCGATTTCATCATTAGAATGAATTTCAATTGTTTGCGTTAAATCCCCCTCACTTATTTCTTTAGAGGTAACAACTAATCTCTTTAAAGGCTTCGTAATTGAAAGTGTTACAAAATAAATAAGTGCTCCACCTATTACTAATGAGATAAGCATAACAATTAACATATTATAAAATACAGGTTGAGCAGCTTCAATTACTTCACTTGAGTACATAGTTCCACCAATTTTCCAACCTGTTTTTACATTTGTAGCAAATACCATATTCTTTTCACTACCGCCATAAGAATATGAAAAAGCACCGTGATTATCTTCATAAATTTTCTTTGCCCAAGAATCAGCCGCTTTTTCCCCTGATTTTTCTTGTGGATGAGCAATTATTTTTTGCTTTCCATCTAAAATGAAGGCATATCCTTTTTTACCAATATTAATTAACTTTGATGTTTTTAATAAATTATCTAAACTTAAATCTAGCGCAACAACCCCATTTTTATCTTCTGTTTGTTTTGCGATTGTTACGACAATATGTCCATTTCCTTTTGCCTTATATGGCTCAGTAACAACAATACCACCTTGTTTTGCAACCGCATCTTTATACCAAGAACGCTCTGTTGGATCATAGTCTGCTGCCATTTGTATATTTGGTTCTTGTACAAATTTTTTATCATTTCCGGCAACATATACTTGTTCAACATCTTTATTTAAATTTATATATTGAGATAACATTTTTCTTAATTCATCCTGATTATCTCCTTGATACATATTCCCCTGAATCACCCGTGCAAAATTATTCACATCATTAAATTTTGCATCAATCATTTGATTGATTAAATTATCCAGTATTTTTATATTGTCGTTGGCACTACTCTTAATTTGCGATTCAAAATTCTTTTTGGCTGTTTGATAAGACATGCCTCCGATAATAGACACAGCCGCAATTAAAATTACAAAGAATGAAATTAATAGCTTTTTTGCTACTTTCATATCACGAAACAAATTTAATAGTTTACCCATTATGAACCTCCTAATTTTCAAATTTAAAAGTTAAATTGAGTTAATTATGAATATTTCCCAATCCCTAATTATTATTTTCATAACCTATTATGATGAATACTTTGTAAAGTTTAAACAATTAATTTCCCTTTGTCTATATATATAAATAATATTATTATAAAATTTACAAATAGAAAAAACCAAAGGGGCACCCTTTGGTTTTTACATTTTTTTATGTTGTTTAGAAAGCTTTTTCCACTTATCACGCTCTGCTCTGGCAAGGATTGCATCTTGTTTTCTCATAAAATACGCCAGTTCTCTTTGTAATTTTTTATAGCTTTTCAAACGATCTATCGTAATAAGTCCGTTATCAATTGCACTATGCACCGCGCATCCTGGTTCATTCTCATGCTTACAATCACGGAAACGGCATGTTGTCGCAAGTTTTTCAATATCAGAGAATGTTGTTTGAATCGCTTCGCTTCCTTCCCAAAGTTGCAATTCTCTCATGCCGGGAGTATCAATTACGAGAGCGCCACTTGGCAATTGAAATAACTCTCGATGCGTTGTCGTATGCCTCCCCCTACTATCCTCTTCACGTATATCTCCCGTTTTTGCTACCTCAATTCCTATTAGCGCATTTAACAAAGTTGACTTTCCTACACCTGATGACCCAACTAAAGCAATTGTTTTCCCTGAAGAAACGAATTGTTTCAACGAATCAATACCTGTATGCTCTAAACTATCAACAACGAAAATAGGAACACCAATTGCTATAGCTTCCGTTTCTACAATTTTCTGTTCTACATCATTACATATACTACTCTTTGTTAAAACAATAACTGGCATAGCGCCACTTTCATACGCTAATAATAAATAACGTTCCATCCTTCTAACATTAAAATCATGATTAAGTGCATTTACTAAAAATAAATAATCTACATTTGCTGCTATTACTTGTTCTTCCGTTCGAGTACCAGCTTCTTGTCTAGAAAAAGAGCTTCTTCTCGGAAAAATACGATGAATGATAGCTTTCTTTTCATTCTCTATTTTCTTTATATACACCCAATCACCAACAGCTGGATAATCTCCCTTCGTTACTGCTTCATGCCGAAACTTTCCAGACAGTTCTGCCATATATTCACCATCATTACAAATAATTCGATATATATGCTTATGCTCAAGTAAAATACGCCCTACTTCAAAGTTCTCTACAGCTTGTTCCTCAAAAAAAGAATCCCAGCCATACGATTCTAAAATATTTTGATTCAAATTGATATCCTCCCTAGTTTAAGCTAAGTGGAAGGATAGTGCGCTCACTTATATCGTTTCGCCCTTTCCATCCACCTTTGTATTTGGTTTATTATTCATATAAGTTATTTTCGCCATAATACATCACCCCGTTCTTATTTTAATTACTCTCATTATATGGAATTCTCCTATAAAAAGCTACATCATTTAACTTAATTTTCAAATAACTTGTTTTTGAGCATTCTAATTTGTCCTCGGTGACTAATTTCATCTTCTAGCACATGAAACCAAAGATAGTGCTGGTTATATACTACACCGTTAGGCCACTTTCTTTCTGACATGAGCCACTCATTACCTTGTTCACTTAAATACTTCAGAGATTCTTCTCGAACACTTTGTAGAAGTTGTACATAATACTGTATTTCATGACCACAGATCGCTCTACCTGCTTCCCCTAAATACAATGCATCTTCCCATATTTCTAATTCTTCTTTTGTAAAGTCACGATCTTGAAATGAAATAAGCTGATGAACTTTTTCAATAGCTGCTATATGCTTTAATAAGGCGCCAATTGAATTTCCGCTGCTCTGCATAATTAAATCTAATTGCTCAACTGATAAATTTTTTACTTCGCCTAATGTTACAGCTCTCGTATGCTCAAGCATGCTTACTAATTCCCCTATTTTTTTTGTATAACCATCTACACTTCTTATTCGATAATCTATATTCATATGACGCACCCCTTTCTGCATTCATATTATTGTAAAAATGATTCATATAATAGACTGAAATATATCGGAATTTTCTGTTATAATTAAATTGAATACAAAATATACCCAAACAAACTTTCTCAATATGCTTATATGAAATATTAAAAGGAATCAATATAAAATAATCGAATCTTATTCACTAAAAGGAGTGGATTCGATGGAAATGTATCAATGGCTAACCGCTGTTCTCGTTGGTGGCATTACTGGCTTCGTTTCCCATCTAATCAATAACCAAGGTAAGTTATTGCTTCCACGCCGTTTGAAAACTTTTTTTCACTTTGGATTTTTAACTGATGTTTTTACCGGTAGCCTAGCTGCACTTCTTGGACTCGTTTTATTCGATGTCACCGCAATAAAAGAAATTATAAAAGTATCCATTGTAACTGCTATTTCCGGTCAAACTTTCTTACTACATCAAGCTCTTGGTGGCGAACAGGCTAAAAATACACAAATTGGGAAAGCTGATGAGAAGATTCAAGAAATTGACAAATTATTGCGACGTTAGTGTATACTTTCTTTTAAAATTATTGTTATAATGAGAAATAAATATTTTCTATTGCGTCGTTTGTCAGGAGAAAGGGTGTTTCGTATGACAAAAAAGAAAATAGAAGATTTCTTAACAAACTCCGAAAAAGAGGAACTGCTAGAAAACTATAAATGTTTACGAGAAGCCCGCACAAAAAGCGAAGCTAACTATTTTGGTGAAGCAGTAAACCATCTATTAAATAAAGCAAAACAACGAATTATTAAAGATGCAGGTATACATGATGAAAATGCTGCAACTGTTCAATCAAAGAGAAAAGCACTGTTTTAGCTAATGTAGCTAAAACAGTGCTTTTTATTACAACATTTTTCACATTACTTTCACATCTATTTCACAATTATAAGTACTCCTATATGTTAAACTAGGTATATCCTTTTCCGAGGAGCTATATGCCGATATATAAACCCCTATCTATTTAGGGGTTTTTTATTTTCCCATAATTTTATTACAAATCCTTTTCAATCATACAGCTCAACGACGAATTATTAAAAATACAGCAACTAAGCAATCAAAAAGCAACTTTTAGACTTATCCTAAAAAATTGTTTTTTGATTTGCTAAAACTTTATGATGCAATTCCTTTTTCATTATCTTTACTAATGTTTTCACTTTTTCTAAACAGAAATAAAGCTACAACATATAATAACGCAGTAAAGCTACCTACTAGTATAAAATTGTGAGATGTTGCAAATAACATTCCTGCTATTACCGCACCAATCATTTGACCAATGTACATCGAGGCGTTAGCAAGGGCAGCACCTGTTCCCCGTGCTATAGTAGACATGTTTTGTAAATGTCCCATCATTAATACAAACAAAATTCCTGTCACAAAAAATAAAACAAAGAAAAAGAATTCAACAAAAATAAGATTCTTTAAATAGGGAAGTATTACATATAACACTGCCGTAAATACAATTCCAACATAGAAAGAAAGATTGTATCCAATTTTATTTACAAGTCTAGGGCCAAAAATATTACCAACTAAATTTCCTAATCCTAGCACAAGCATAGCCGTACCTACTTCATGAACCTGTAAGCCAAATTGCATGGAAAGCCATACACCAAAGAATGAAAATGCAGCAAAATTTCCGGTTTGAAAAACAAAGTATGCAAAATAAGAAAGTGAAACCTTTGAATCTGTAAGTAATTGTTTATAACGCTGTAAAATAACTTTTTTATTTCCACCTATATGAACCGACTGTATTTCTGGTAATACAACATAAATAAGAATGACAAGTAGTGCTGATAATATACCAATGAAATAGAATGGGATTGTATAATGTATCGTTGCTAAATAAGCTCCTAGTGGCAGCCCTAAAATTTGAGAGATTGATAACCCTGCTGTTGCAACCCCAATTGCTTTCACAATTTGCTTTTTCTCTATAAGGAGCGGAATGGATGCCCACACTTGTGGAGATACAAAAGCTGCACTTACACCTGCTAAAAATCTAAATGTTAGCATCCATAAAAAACTCGGTGCAATTCCACACAAAAACGTACTTATTGCAAAAAACTCATACCTAGTACCATCACTTTTTTTCTGTTTAATCCATCTGATATAGGACCAGCGATAAGCGCAAATCCAGCATACCCTAGAGCATACGAACTCACCATCCATCCTGACAGCTCAGTTGAAACATGATACACCTGTTGTAATGTCGGCAGCAGTGGTGAAATTAAGAAAGTATCTGTACCGATCATAAACATTATCGTGAAAAATACAGCTAGTACTCTGTTCATTTAGACCTTCTCCTTATATAAACAGAGGGTACTATCCCTCTGTTTCACTAATCTTCTAAAATAGATTGGATTTCTTTCATGACTCTTTCATTCAATGAAACGTGTACCGCTTTCACACTTTCTCTTATTTGCTCTGCCCGCTTTCCACCAGGTATAACAGTATCAATTCCTTCTTTATTTAATAACCATGCTAACGCTAAATGAGACACTTCAATATCATTTTCTTTAGCTAGCCCTTTTAACTTTTCCACTTTCTTAAAGTTACTCTTATATGTATTTTCTTCAAATAGATTTACATTTTGGCGCCAATCGACTTTGTTTAATTTAAAACCTTCTGTATATTTCCCGCCTAATATTCCAAAAGCAAGAGGCCCATATGGAATAAATGAGATACCCGCTTCTATACAATACGGCAACAGTTCTTCCTCAGCCGTACGTTCTAACATATTGTACGGAGATTGTACAACATCTATATGACCATGTTGGTTCGCTTCTTTTAATTGTTCTATATTTACGTTCGATATTCCAATTGAACGAATTTTCCCTTCTTCTTTTAAACGAGTAAGCTCTCCGATTGAATCTATGTAACTTGTTTCAGGATTTGTAAAATGTAAATAATATAAATCAATATAATCAGTCTGTAATCTTCTTAAGCTATTCTCCACAGCATTTCTTAAATAACTTGGTTCATTGTTAATATACGTTTCTCCATTTAATAACGGTTGAATTCCACCTTTTGTAGCAAGTATAAACTTATGGCGTTTTCCCTTTAATACTTCTCCTACCAATTCCTCAGATCTACCGACACCATATGAATCTGCTGTATCAAAAAATGTAATCCCTTGCTGAATAGCTTCTTCTATTAATTGCTTTCCTTCTTCTTCATTCACATTAGCATATAAATTATGTCCCCCTACTGCATTTGTACCTAAACCCAACTTTGAAATATTTAATCCTGCCTTTTGCAATTTTGTATACTTCATTTTTTCTCTCCCTATATCTCTATTGTTCGAATATATTCGAACAATAGAGATATATCACTTTATATGTTATAGTGCAAATATCTTAACTTATACAAGTAGGTGAAATATGCGTACACTCTATCATCCAAATCGAGAAGAAATTCAATTTTCTTCTGTCTTATATGCACTTAGCGATCAAATTCGTTTACAAATTGTAAATATGTTACTAGAGAAAAATGAACAATCTTGTGGTACTTTAAACATTCCTATTGCGAAATCAACTTTATCTCACCATTTCAAAGTTTTACGTGAGTCAGGTGTTATGTACACACGCCTTGAAGGAACACAACGTTTCATTTCAATTCGTGAAGAAGATTTAAATGCTAGATTCCCAGGTTTGTTACAAGTTGTATTACATGCGACAGAGCCATATTAAAAAACATCTCATATGAATATGAGATGTTTTTTAATATGGCTATTCTTTTAATAAATCTATTAATCCATTCCCTTCAGATGTACGTTCGTACCCTAAAGGTACAGTTCTTTTAATGAGTTGTGCATATATTTCCGGCTCTGATAACTTTCGACCGTATTCTTTCTCACACTGTTTAATGAGCAAGGCGAGCGCCCCAGCAACATGCGGCGTCGCCATGGAAGTTCCACTTAACACAGCATATTTCCCATCTGGATACGTAGATAATATTTCATCACCTGGCGCTACTAGATCAATTTCTTGATTTGAATTACTAAAACATGCAATCTTCCGCTCTAAATTAACAGCACCAACTTCAATTACCTCAGAGTAAGCACCTGGGAAATCTAGTTCCTCTGTTTCATCATCGCAATCTCCATTATTTCCAGCAGCACATACAACGAGAACATCCTGCTTTACCGCATTTTGAATTGCTTCATGTAATTCTGGAACATCTTGGGGACCACCAAGTGACATTGAAATAATGCTCACTTTCTCTTGATTCGGCCCTCTCCAATTTACAGCATAATGAATTGCCTCAATAATTTGCTCATAACTTCCAGAACCATCTCCCGCTAAAACTTTTAATACTAACATTTTAGCAAGTGGTGCAACGCCTAATACACCGACACCATTTTCAGTTGCGGCAATCGTCCCCGCTACATGAGTACCATGTCCGTTATTATCAAGATACACATTTGGATCAGCTTCATAATCTTTTGTGAAATTTCTTCCGCCGATAATACGATCCTTTAAATCTATATGATTAGTATCACACCCTGTATCTAATACGGCAACGACTACATCTTGCCCCTTCACACTTTTTTCCCATACTTGCGGAGCGTGAATCATTTGTACACCTGGTGGAATTTCATTTACTTGTTCTACCACCTTATTTACGGTAAACGGAATCAATTGTATACCTTTTTGTTTATTCACTGTACTACTCATCGTAATCCCTCCTGAAAATGTATTATTTTCATTTCAGACCACTTTTGAATACGTGTAAATGTAACATTCGTTTTATTCTTTTTGTTTTCCTTCTTTTCAAATATTTCTCAACATCATTTACTAACTCTATACTACTTTTTTATTTTCCCTATGATTTGTAGGAAGTAACACCCCATGTCGTTCAACTAATAACCAAAATAAGAGGACCAATTAATGGTCCTCTTACATTCTTTTAAAAGAATGATATGTAATTTGAAAAATAATATAAATTAAGACTAAACCTCACTCTTGTTTAAAAACTTTTCTATTTCTTTTACTAAATATTCCGCTCCCTCTATCCCAACAGTAATATTTCCATTAGCTAATGATATGTTCTGTTCTGAAACATCACCTGTGATTTGGCAAGCATTGTAAGGTTGATATTTTTGTAAAATGATTTTATCTGCTTCTACAAAAATTTCAAGCGGTGATTTGATTTGTATTCCCAATACATCGCGTAATTCTTTAGGGATAACAATTCGTCCTAATTCGTCTACTTTTCGAATAACTCCTGTTGCTTTCATATTTCTCCCCCCTTACTCTATATTAATTTTTTTCACCTCGCTTTTTCCATTTTATCACTTTTTGGCAATACTTGCCTCTTTTTAGAAAATTTTGTACTCGAGTTAAAAAAACACATTTAATGCATACGTAATCTCTCTTTCAATTGTTTTACATAACGGGCTCTTATAAGTAAGAAGTATACAACTTGAATACCTATGAAAATACTTAATACAACTGTATTTTCTTTAAACAATGAGTACTCAAACATTTGCCCTAACGCAGTTAAGGCTACTGCCCCATGTAATGTTGCAACACCAATTGGAACGAAGAATAAAAGCGCCAATCGAATTGTAACTACCTTCGATAATTCCCCACTCGTCAATCCAACTTTTCGAATCATTTCGAACAAGCGAACATCATCCTCCAAATCGGCGAATAAACGGAAGTAAAGGAAACTTCCTGCACAAACGAAAAATACTATACCAATAAAGAAACCTACAAATAAAATCGGTCCTGCAATTTGTAAACTTTGGTTTTGTTCGTACTCTTCCGCACTAAACGTTGACTGTTCTTGATACGGTTTAATTTGATGAGTAAGCTCTTTACCAATTTCAATCTCATCTTTCGTTCTTTCAGTTTTATACATATAATCTTTTGTCTCTATAAATCCATCTTGTAATGAATCATATTGATTATTAGAGATTACATAAACATTTCCTCTTAATATTTTCCCCAATGAAGATGAAGTAACTTTTTTCACCTTTAAACTTTCATTCATATTGGGTAAAGTAATTTCTTTTCTTTCTTTCATCGCTGGCCCTGGTATATCAGCTGACAAAAATACAACCTCTTTATTTGCTACAGTATTAAATGGTTCTCCTGTTAACTTTGCATATTCCTTATAGTCTGATTCTTTTATAAAAGTGGCGCTTCTTAACGACTGTTCCTCCGTTTTCTTTGTCGAAATATTAGTTTTTGAAGCTGCTATATTATGTTTCTTTAATCCTTTGTCAATCATTTGTATATGTTGTGATTCGTTACTATTCCCTTGCTTAGAATGGTAATGAAACGCAATTGGTCTCTCCATTATCCCTTTCGTCATGGATGCGAAGCCAACTAATGTCCCTATTGCTGAAAATGCTACAGTAGAAATAATGGTTACAATAAAGAACATTCTTGCGTTATCTCTCATGCGATACGCTAAATCTGATAACGTAATAATATTAGTCTGTGTCCAATAGAAACGTTTACTTTTTTTACATAATCGAATAATAAAGACACTCAGCTGCTTATACAACAAATACGTCCCAATAATAACTACCGTTGTAACAGGAATCATCATAATAAATACCATTGCGCCATGCGATAGAAGAGCTCCTACATAGCCAGCACTAAGCAATACTACTGCTAATATTGAAGAAATGATTGATGCTTTCGGTTCCGGTTTTGCCTCTGCTGAACCTCTAAACAACTTCATAATTTTATTTTTACGAATCATTCCTGCACTAAACAATGATATGATCATAAATAATATGAAAAACATAATACTCGTTACAACAATTGCTTTCATCGATTGCGCCATGCGATAGAAGAGCTCCTACATAGCCAGCACTAAGCAATACTACTG
>NZ_JBMDKC010000102.1:0-20315 GCF_057809515.1 Bacillus sp. FG16 | reverse complement strand
ACTCTTCATCCTCACTAAAAATTTGTTCCAGTACTAACATCGTTTTAATTTTTTCTTCTACGTTTTTCCATTCCTGTTGAACTTTTTCCCCGTTTACTTTATTCATATGATCTAATCTCCTCTATAAACGATTATCTCAACACCTACTGTACATTAGCCCCTTTTCTATAATTTTATTACTAATCCTTATACATGTCTCAAGATTAGCCAAAAATCGATTTTAATTTTTTTCGCAAAACCATTGACAAACTAAAAAAAGAGCTACTTAGCAAATTTATCTAAGTAGCTCTTTTTTAGTTTATCCACCAGGTTTAATATCCACATAAGAAGATGCATTAATGCCCTTCATTGCGAATCCTTGATTAGTAACAAACGGCATTGCCATTAAAGTCATCATTAGCGACATTATCAATATTGATTTCTTCAAAGCCCTTCCCCCCTACCTCATATCGATAATCCATCATCCATTCAATTATAGCAGAATCTTCTCCCCGCTTATATAACTCTCTTGCACTTAAACTAGAAAAAAAGTAATTGCCTTGACTAAAGAATTGCTTTAGACAATTATGCAAACTTTTATTAGAATGATCTCTCATTGCCTTAAATAATACAATAAAATCTTCGTTTTCTTTTTGATAGAACCTCGAAGCCAATCTTTCTATTCCGTCCAAATTATTAGTTGACTGATTATTTTCTAATTCATAGTATAATTCAACCAATTTCAAATTATACAGTGCCTCAGTTTCTAATATTTTTTCTCCAATAGCTTTTGATAATTCATAGCTTTCTTTTAATAGCGACAAACATTTCTGTTTATCTTCAAGTAAATAAGACATGCCCATTAAATATGTTGCATCAGAAACAGTTTTTGCGCAAAAATTTGAACCTTTTAACACAGCAGCATACTTCCTTGTCAAATCACGATTATTTAATCGTAAGTATACAGGCGCTAAAATCTCATACACTCTGTGAAAATAACAATGTAAAATAAAATCTTTCCGGCCACCACTTAGATGCTTCAAACTTTGTTCTACTTCTCTGCCCAGTCCAATCATCATAGGAAAATCTTTAGAAAAATAATAATTATAACATTTCATTATATCCATTAGTATCCGCAAACAACAATCAGTCGGTTGTCGTAGTGTTTGCAAGCTTTTAATTAATGATTTACCACCAATCTCATTTACTATATATTTATACAAGATTTCATATACATCTACATACTCCTTAATGCTCCCCCGGTCATCTCGATACTTCTCAATCAGCTTTTTTAACAATTCAATATCCCTAGTAATTGCTGCATATTCAAAGCTTTGTTTAATTAATTCTGTTGTATCAACTTTTAAACAAAAATTGCTCATAGTCATTCTAAAGTTCTGATCAGGCAAGCTTAATACTTTTGCCAACTTTAAAAGACCACCAAAATTAATGGTTCCATTTTTCTTAAATTTGGACATGTACTGCGCGCTTACTCCAATAGCCTCAGCAACACTCGCATATGTTAACTCAGGTCTATTGTCAATTAATTCGCAAACTTCAACATGTAGCGACTTCAAAGTAATCTTCCCTCCATCCAGTATAACATAAAAGCCCTCAGCTTTAATTTTCTCAATACAGGACACATTCTAAATTTACTAGGTGTGTGTTACACTGACCAGGAACTCGTATGATGCAAATGTTTGTCCTAATGTAGCTAGGATGAACGGTGTGAGAAGTTTTGTAGGATGCACCTCTTACACACGCTCTGCGAGTTTTTATGTTTGGTTTTATTTTATTTTTTATGATTATTCTGTCTAATTAACTAACAGAAACCCCTATACTGTATACAGGATTAATGTTATCACGAACCTATATTCTCTTCCAACCCCTTACAACTTGATAAATATATGTCTCGAGAAATTTGTTTTATTTCCACAAAAATGTCTTGGAACATTTTCCATTTTTAATGAATATTGGTTCATTTTTATCATATTCTACCGAAATTAAATGCAGAAGCCAGCCAATTTTTGATGATTTTACCCAACCAATTTCGATTCTAATTACAATATTACAATGAATAAATTCATAACTTTCTCAATATGCGTCAACCTATTTTTATGGTATTATGATTTTATCCTTACTTGTATCATCCTGATTGGTGTCCCTCACCAATCTTTCCTCACTACTAATAGTGGGGAAATTTTTAACGTATATTATTAAAATTAAAGTGGTTAAAGTCAAGGAAAGGCTCTCAATTTATTTTGGGAGCCTTTTCATTTGGTAACAAACAAGTTATAATCTACTCAATAAATTGAATTATCAATCTTTATATATACAGGAGGGATTCCTATGGTGGTCTACAAAGATAAAGAACGTGGAACCTATTTCTTCGTTGTCAGAGTCCGTCAATTTGATGGCACTCAAAAACAAGTAAAGCGTCGTGGGTTTAAAACGAAAAAGGAGGCACGTGAAGCGGAAGCGAAAATGTTAGTTGAAAAAGAAACGAACTCTAGCTTGACGTTTGCTCAGGTTGCGGATAGTTATTTTGATTGGTATTGCCAAAGGAGGAAACAGTCTTCGATTAACGCCATAAAAAATGCAATTTATAATCATTTACTAAAAGAATTTGGTAAAATGAAAATTGATACCATTACCGCAAAACATGTAATGAACTATCAAAATAAACTCTTAAATAACTACTCCGCTGATACTCTAAAGCAAATTCATACTATACTATCCGCTATATTCAATTTTGCGATAAAATTTTATGGATTGACTAGCAATCCGGCACGTATTGCAGGAAACTTTGAATTAGAATCAAACAAACGAATGAGTTATTGGGAATTCGATGAATTTCAAAGGTTCATCGATACTGTAGATGATTTACTTTACAATGCATTTTTTTCGACACTTTATTATAGCGGCGCTAGGAAAGGTGAATTATTAGCTTTAACATGGGCGGATGTTGATTTTGTAGGAAAAACGATTAACATCAACAAAACTGAATACAATCGTCAAGTTACAAAACCAAAGACAAAATCATCAAATAGAATCATCTTATTGCCTACACTTATCATTAATTTATTGAAGAAATTAAGAGAACATGCTACATTAACAGCACCAGTAAAAAATGATTATGTTGTTTTCGGTGAGTTTTATAATAGTATTGCTACCTCCACGCTAGATGAACGATACAAGAAATATGTGGCTACTGCTAGAGTAAAAAAAATTTTACTTCATGAATTTAGACATTCACATGCATCTTATTTAATTAATAAAGGTGTAAGTCCACTTGTAGTAGCACAACGACTAGGTCATTCTGATGTAGCAACAACTCTGAATACTTATAGTCACTTATATCCGTCAAAACAAGCAGAAGCACTCGCCTTTATAGAAGACGATTTGGCAAAAAAGTTACCAAAGTGTCACCAAGGGCTCTAAAACCCTTGGTATATATGATGCTGTATTTAATCCCGTCATAAATCCAGCTTCACCGAGCATCGTTTTCTCCATTAAAGCGTTACAAGGGCAAATCGTTACACATTGACCACAGCTAACGCATGAAGAATCATTAATATTTACTCCTTCATCCCAAATAACTCGTGGGCGTTCCGCTTCCCAGTCTATCGATAACGTTTCATTTACTTGTAAGTTTTGACACACCTCAACGCATTGACCGCATGCAATACATTGATTAGGGTCATAGCGATAAAACGGATGCGTCATATCAACTTCACTTACATCTACTTTCGGTTCATAAGGATATTTTTGATGTTCAATTTCCATTAATTCTGCTGTATTATGCAGTTTACAGTTCCCATTGTTGTTGTCACATACTGTACAGTATAATAAATGATTTTCTAGTAACCGATCCATCGCCTCTGTTTGTGCTTCTTTTGCGCGAACAGAAGCACGCTCAACGTTCATACCTTCCGTTGCTATCGTCGAACAAGAACGCATTAACTTTCCGTCAACTTCTACAATACAAGTGTCACATGTTTGAATAGGATCTACTTCCGGCACGTAACAAATTTGCGGATGTTCAATCCCGTTCTCATTAATAACACCCAATATCGTTGAACCAGGCTCCGCTGTATACTTTTTTCCGTCAATTGTAATATGAACCATGTTGTCATTCATGGTCTTTCCCCCTTTTTGAGAATAAAAAAACTCCACCACGAAAATATACGCACCACATTTTGGGCACGCTATCATCATGGTGGAGTAGTTTATTAGCACATCTTGCTAAAATACCAATCCATTTATTCATAAATAAAACGATAGATTCATAACAGGTCATATCACGATTCCATCTTTAACACTATAATTATAGCGTTAAATGTACAAATATACAATATAAATTTTAAACTGCGCATATGTCTGTATGTAACTATCCATAATAACCCATATAAAGTTCAACGAGGAATAAGGTGAATATATGGGATCTTTTCGAAAATGGATAAGGGGCGAAAAATCTTTCTCTACACATGAGCAATCTGAAACTGTATTAAATAAAGAAATTTCTTCCTCCATGCCGCTTAATCTTAAACACTTATCCAAATTATTTAGTGGTATTCCAGAATTAATTATACGCACTTTCCCGTTAAAAAATGGAAAAGAAGCTGCTCTTATATATATGGAAGGACTTGTAGATAAAACTGTTATTAATGTAGACATTCTTCGTCCTCTCTTATTTAAAGAATGGAATGAAGACGATTTTTGGGAATCTTCTGTTTCTATAGGGAATATTAAAAAAGTTCAGAAGTGGATAGACATTGAGCAATCTCTCTTACATGGCAAAAGTATTTTATTTATAAACGGGCAATTATCAGCTTTAGAACTAGATACGCAAGCGGCGCCAAAACGGAGTATTGAAGAACCTACAACAGAGACTTCCATAAAAAGCTCACACGAAGGATTTAATGAAGTGGCAAGTGATAGTATCGCACTTATTCGTCGATATATTCCAAATCGCGAATTAAAAGTGAAGGAATTCACTGTTGGCGAACGAGCAACCTCTAAAGTTTTTTTACTTTATCTTGCAGATGTTGCAAACGAAGATGTTGTACAAGATATGGCATGCCGCATTGAATCAATCAAAGTAGATGCTATTCTTACTACCGGTGAATTAGAAGGATTTGTTGAAGATAATTCCTATACTCTCTTCCCACAATTGTCTATCACTGAACGTCCTGACACAACGGCACATCATATTTTGAATGGGCGAATTGCTGTTGTTGTAGATCGCTCACCAGGCGTATTAATAGGACCTATGACCTTTTCATCCTTCTTTCAGACGATAGATGATTACAGCTTCAGACCTATGATTCCATCTTTTATACGACTCCTTCGTTTCACTGGGCTATTTATTGCAATATTTGCTCCAGCTCTTTATATCGCTATGATTTCCTTCCATTATGAAGTGATTCCGCTCAAATTATTGTTAACAATTGGAGAATCTCGAGCTAAAATTCCTTTCCCCCCTATACTAGAAGCACTGTTAATGGAATTAGTACTTGAAATGCTCCGCGAAGCTGCAGTTCGGCTTCCTGGTCCCGTTGGACAAACGATTGGCGTCGTAGGAGGGATTGTCATTGGACAAGCTGCAGTTCAAGCAGGAATCGTAAGTAATGTTATGGTTATCGTCGTATCTATTACCGCAGTCGCTTCTTTTATCATCCCTAACATGGAAATGTCAGCAGGAATTCGGCTTCTTCGCTTTCCAATGATGATAATCGCTTCTTTATTTGGGGTCATTGGAATTATGGTTGGGATGGCGGTTATCATCATCCATATTCTTTCTATGGAATCACTTGGTGTTCCTTATGGTAGTCCTTTTTCCCCACTATTCTCTTCCGATATAAAAGATATTCTTATACGATTACCTTGGAAAATAATGAAAAAACGACCAATGTCTCTTAACCTAAAACAAGAAAATCGACAAAGAGATGACGAGGAAACGGAGGAAAACAAGTGACAAATCGTGCAAAGAGGGAGATTACTTTATTTCAATACATTCTCACTATTAGTGGTGTTCAAGTCGGTTTTGGTTTACTTACACTTCCGCGTGAAGTTGCACAAGGAGCGAATACTGATGGATGGATGTCGATTATTATCGGATGCGTCATAACTACTTTAGTCAGTCTATGTATTATAAAAATCATGGAAAAACATCCCGGAGATACTTTACTTGATGTCCTGACACGTTACCTTGGAAAATGGCTAGGAAACGGAATGATGCTCCTTTGGATTTTATATGCTGCACTTGCCGCTATTTCTTTAATATTTTCCCTCTTATACATCGTTCACATTTGGATTTTACCTAGATCTCCTATGTTTTTAATTATGATTTTGCTATCTATCCCAATGATTATGTTGGCGTGCAAAGGCATAATCATTATAAGTCGATATGCCGTATTCACTCTTTTTTTTACAATTTGGATGCCATTATTATTATTTATCCCACTTAAAGATGGTCATTGGATATACCTTCTTCCCCTTCTCAAAGAAGGGTGGTTACCCGTTTTAAATACAGTCAAATCAACTATCATTGCGTTTCTTGGATTTGAGTTTGCATTTGTCCTTTATCCTTATCTTAGTAACAAGTCATCCGCTAAAAAAGGTATTGTTTTTGCGAATTTAATTACACTATTTATTTATCTTCAAGTTACGTTCGTTTCTTTTGTTTATTTTAGCCCAGATGGTATAACGAAGTTTTTATGGCCTACTCTTTCTCTCATTACACCATTTCATTTTTCATTCTTAGAGCGATTTGAAATTATATTTTTATCATTTTATCTCTTTATTATTTTTGATTCTTGTATTCCTTATATTTTTACCGTTTCAGATGGAATCAATCAATTACTCAATAAAAAAGGTAGTTCCTTACCTATTTGGCTTTTTTTATTCGGGTGTATTTTCACCCTACTTTTTTATATCCCTTCTTCTTATCAAATAAATGCTTTACGCGAATTTTGGGGAACTGCCAGTTATTTTATCGTTTTTCTGTTCCCAGTCGTATTCCTCTCATACATTACATTTTATCAGTATTGGAAAAGGAGAAACACTTAAATGAAACGATTTATTCATTTCACTATATTTTGTTTCCTCACAATCTTTTTGACTGGCTGTGGGGATCGACTCGATCTCGAAAAACAATCCATTTCATTAGTTTACGGTTTTGATAAAGATAATAAAAACAAGCTGAAAGTGTACCAAATAATACCTACTTTTAACAAGGATGTCGAGAAAAAGTACGAGACCCATGAAACAAAAGTACATACACCTAGAGAAGCAAAGGCGATGTTTAATAGTTCGAGTAGCGGTTTAGTATCTACGGAAAAATTACAAATCGTCTTATTTAGCAATACGTTCTTGAAACAAGAAGGAGCTATGCCATATCTTGATGTTTGGTATCGAGATCCGAAAAACACTGGTAATATGCGTATTGTAGCAGTACAAGGACCTGTTTCTTCTATAATTTATAATAACTTTAAAGATAAACCAGATCTCCCTGAACATTTAACTGAATTAATTAATACAAACAAATTATACAATCGAACAGTTTATACAACATTCCATGAATTTCATAGACAAACTTTTAATAAAGGGATTACACCAACAATTTCAGAAATAAAAAAAGAAAAGAAAGAAATTACTGTTACTGGATCTGTACTTTTAACTTCCCGTGGAATTTATAAAATGTCATTAAATCGAGATGAAAGTGCCCTTCTTCTTATGTTGCAAAAGAAATCTAATACACCAGTTTCACTTACAATGAAAATCCCTTCTGATTCAGTTGAAAGTAACAATCATCTAAAAGATACAAAAGGCAATGATTTTGTAACAATAAACGTTCTTAGTGTGAATCGCGATATTGGTACAGGTTATATCGATAACCACTTCACATTTAATATTAAAATGAATTTAAAAGTTGCCATATCTGAGGTTACATTCAATATAGATATAGACAAAGATAACAAGAAATTAACAACACTTATAACAAAACAACTAAACAAAGATTTAAACGAATTAATCCACAAAATTCAAAAGCAGCAAGTTGATCCATTCGGATTTGGCGATTATGCAAGAGCTTTTCAATATAAAGAATGGAAAAAGGTTGAAGATGATTGGCCTAGCGCTTTTTCAAAAGCTAGTGTGAAAGTAACACCTACTATCAAAATTTTAGAAAGTGGAATTATTAAATAGTAAAAACACGCTACTTGTTCTTATATGAATAAGTAGCGTGTTTTCATTTCCATTACAAGTATTATTTCAATGGACTATACTCTATTTCCATTTCTAACATTACTATGTTTTTTAGCATATACAAAATATATGAAAACACCTATTATAATCCATGCCACAAAACTAATTAAAGTAAGCTTAGAAAGGTTCAAAGCCAAATATATACAACTTACTATTGAAACGATAGGTAAAAAAGGTACTAGAGGGGCACGGAATGGCCTCTTCATATTAGGATGTGTCTTTCTTAATACAATGACAGCTATAGATACAAACACAAATGCTGTTATCGTTCCCATATTCACTAAATTAGCTAATAAATTCAAATCCACTAATCCCGCTAATAAAGCTGCTAGTATACCTGTAACCCACGTATTAAAAAATGGAGTTTGTAAACGTTTATGGACACTTGAAAGTCTTTTTGGTAACAATCCATCTCGACTCATCGAGTAAGATACACGAACAAATGCAAACATAGCTACTAACAGAACTGTTGTTAGCCCTGCTATCGCTCCCACCGATAACAACCCAGCAATTCTATCTTCTCCTACAGTGCGCAACGCATATGCAACCGGATCAGCAACATTTAATTCCATAAACGGAACCATTCCAGTTAGCACGAATGAAACACCTACATATAGAACGGTACAAATGAGCAAGGAAACAAGTAGCCCAATTGGCACGTTACGTTGTGGACGCTTCACTTCCTCTGCGGCTGTTGCAACTGCATCAAATCCTAAAAAAGCAAAAAATACAGTAGCAGCGCCCCCTACCACGCCGTGAAAACCAAACGGTAGAAATGGTTGCCAATTCTCTGGTCTTACATATTGTGTCCCTACAACAATAAATCCTACAATAACAGCCAGTTTAATAATAACCATTATATTATTAATTCGTGCACTTTCTTTTGCGCCACGGCTTAATAAAAATGTAACAACTAAAATAATAAGAACTGCTGGTAAATCAATGATTCCACCCTTCCCCATTCCTGGTGCCGAAGCAAAAACCGTAGGAATGTGAATATTAAAACCTAGTAGCAGTGACTGAAAATATGCTGACCAGCCCGCTGCAACCGCAGAAGTCGCTAATAAATACTCCAGCATAACACACCAGCCAACTATAAATGCAAAAATCTCACCTAGTGTCATATATGTATATGAATATACACTTCCCGAAACTGGAACTGTAGATGCAAATTCAGCATAACAGAAAGCTACACATGCACATATAATTGCTGCTAATACAAAAGATAATACAATCGCCGGACCAGCATGTTTCGCTGCTACAATACCAGTTAATACGAAAATACCTGTACCAATAATTGCTCCAATACCTAACAGAGTTAAATCAATCGCTCCTAAAGTTTGATTCAATACTTTTTTCTTTTCTTCATCCATTGCTTTCTTTATGAAAAGACTCATTCTTTGAAACCTCTTTTTCAAGTTTATCTCTTACTTGTTACATTCTTTATTACTGTTCTATTTTAAAAATAAAAATATACATAATTCACTTCCCCTATAGACTTAGTAACCCACCCCATCAAAAAAACAGAAAAATCAATCTCTTTATATCGTATTGAATTTTCAAAATATTAACCGTACCAAAAAGCCATTAAGAATGCTGATTGAATTTATCATACAATTAATTATATTGTCAATAATAAATCATTCAAAAATAATTGGTTGATTATTTATCAAATGTTATTTTTATACATAATTATTTTCTCAAAAACATTGTTGTTTTCCACCTTAATATTCATATTCATTTTATTACATTGATTTTCATACATTTTTCATTACATACAATGTAATAAAAATCATAATAACCTCAAATAAACTATTATTCAAAAATAATAATTCATTTGAGGTTATTTCACCATTTTAATACTAACAAAAAAGTGCAGATTTTCATCTGCACTTTTTTTATTCTTCCACTTCAGCTTCTGCACTACTATTTTCAAGATGCTCCTTCTGAGCTTCCTCTTGCAACTCTGCTGAAATCATCCCATAATAAAGTTCCGGATATAACCCAAATATTTGATATACACTTCCTAAAAACAGCATCAGAATCCCTCTTTTCTAAAGTTGTATTGCCACTTTTAAGGATTCCCTTTTCATTCATTATACATTCGTTTTTGGCGTTTCTTCTTCATCTTGAATACTTAATAAATTTTGCCATTTTTTATACGGAGCGCTATTTGGATCTACATATCCTTTCGCATGCGAGCGATCCCACAATTGTTTAATAAACATTTCTTTCTCTTTCTTTGCAACCATATCAGCACCTGTACCGTAATAGTTCTGGAAATACAACTCGATTTCATCAAGGAATAGTCTTAATAATTCATCTGATGTTTCTTCTAACGTCGGATCATACTTCGCTTCACGGTCATACATTAAAATCATATCTAAAAGATTGTGGACATGTTCTTTTCTAAGCCATCTTACATCTTGGGCTCCTAATACGAACGGATGTGTATATAAATGTCCACCTTGTATCATCGCCTTTTCTTGCTCTTCTTCAAATCGTGACAAGATGTTTTCATAAATAAACGGATTATGAAGCAATGCTCTGTGTAATTTATAACTTTCACTTGAAATATTTTTCCCCATCGACTGAATTAAAAAGCTACGCCCCACACCGTTATATTGATACACAAATTGTCCATCAACAGCAACTAAACTAATCCAGCGATACATATATGCGTATAGTAATGCACGATTACATTTATCATAATCTAATTTTGTTTGAGTCGCATTCAAGTCTGGCATAAAGGCTGGTAAGTGCCAATACTTATCTAAATGCGGCGTTAAACTAGATTTTTTACTATTTAATTTGTTTACACGGCGATAATACGATTGGAAATAGTCACCTTTATCATTCATAAATCCGTTTGAAATATGTCCTGATGATAATTTAGGAAAATCTTGCAGCGATAAGCCATAATGTGCTCGATAACAGATCACTTCAAATGGCGAAAAGGCTTCATGTACTGTATCTTTTTCTTTAAACATTTCTTGAATCAATTCCTCTTGTAGCTCTTTCTTTAAAGAAGGATGTATACCCCAATATTGTAATTCCCTATGATGAGAAACTTTTGGAATGAACGGACTTGCTAAATGGAACAGGTCTTCAATTTTTTCACGAACGTATTCATCGCGATCACGTTTCTTGTAATCTGCTTCTTTTCGCAACGCTTCAATGATATTCAGTTCTAATTTATCACGATAGCGTACTTGCAGTTCGTCATAACAATAGCTCAGTATATGTTCGCGGTAGAAATCCTCTACCTTTTTCGACTGAATCTCTTCTGTTTTCGCATCACGACAATATTCTCCGTACAAACTCATATAAATTTCCGCTGATATATCTTTCGGTAGTACACCTAAATTTAAATGTTGCTGCATATCTTGCCATATCTTTTCTTGCAACTGTTCCTCTGCTAATACATATACATTCGTCGGGTTTGTTTTTCCTTCAAATTCCTTACTGCGCTTTTGGATTTCAAATAATAAATTTTCACGTGTTTCATGTAAATTATCAAAAAACCTTTCCCAATATTGAATCATTTTATTAACTGCTTGATATAGCGATTGATATACAAGTTCTAATAGCATTTCTTTTCGATATTCATTTAATTTGTGTACATATTGCGTTACGATGTCTTCAAATTCTCTTTTGAATAAACGTTGCTGATTATTAATCATTTTTCCGAACCAGCCTTGTTGTTGAGCAATTTCTACTCGGCGTACAGCCGTTACCGTGCCATCGATATTACCTACATTAAATTTTTTATCGTAGTTTTGAATTACATTACGCTTTTGTTCATTATTTTCATGTAGTCGATTCATTTTTTCTACTAACTGCTTTCGAATTTCATATAACATAAAACGTGCTGCTACTGGGTGAACTGGATCTGTTTTCTTTAAAAACCATGTATTTAATTGATAGGACTGCCCTTCAGAACCACTTGGTGAAAAGCGATCTGATTCAATCATGTCATATAAAAGTGTCGTTACATGTTCATGTACACGGCTCGGAATCGCATACGCATATAAACGAACCGCATGATCCACTCTTGCCACTTCACCTTTCATTTGTTCCATCATTTTCAGTTTCGCAGCTGAAATTTTACACTCATGTTGCAGACGATTTAATTCCTCATCTTTTTGCACCGTGCGTTGTACATAACTTTCTACAGCTTCTAAAAACAGTTTTGATTTTGCAACTCCGAGCTTACCACCTTCTGCTCCTTCACGTGTTTCATTGTACATTTGTCTATAGAAAATATGAGCTTGCTCTGGACGGGTAGCAAGATGTTCCAAGTCCTCTAAATAACTTTTACCTCTCTCCGGCTTTTCACGCTGCATACCACGTTTTACATCTTGGTCATATCTTTGCTTCTTCTCTTGAAACAGTTGATCTAAATGAAGCCACGATTCATCTAAACCTTGCACAGCCCATTTTAAAGCACAATATTTTAACACATGCTCATACGGATAAATGAGTTTTGCCGTTCCTGCCCCGCAATATCGTCCTTTTCCGCTTGATTCTGCTAATTGCTGAATTTGATTGTCTTCTTGTGCAAAATGACTTGTGGACATTGGGCTAAATAACTGTAAATAAATTGTATTTGCCATCTGTTCCATATAGTCCGATAAATTGTGTAAATGGTGTCCATGTAGGTTTTCATAATCGTATAAGAAACAATAATTGTACGGTAAATGATGTTGTTTAATTGTATGATTCGTTCTTCCGTCTTCATCTACTTGATCAGGGCGATACTCTAATTCAATTGTTACACCGCCACGTTTTGATAATTCTCCAGTAGAACCGAGCGTAATAGCATGTAATTCTTTTAACGATGCATAGCCGTTTGCTTGCACCGTTTCAAACTCTTTCGCACTAACCGTTCTCGTCTTAACTAACACATCCGGCATTAAAAACGCACCGCGTATTAAAATGTTGTGATGCTGCAGTTTTTTTCGAAGCATTTCACGTAAATATAATGCAATTTGCAGAAACATCCCTGAACCTGTTCCGCCCGCTAGTGACGTTACTATAATGACACGTACTCCATATTCCGTTTGATCGCTTGTAACTGGAAAAATCTTCTCAATTTCTTGCCAAAAGGATGTCAATTTATCTTCTTTCATCGCAGCACGTAACGCTAAACGTGAAATGACGCGTAACTGTCCTGCTCCTTCTGTTAATGGTTTATCAAGTATAGTCGGGTCCATCGGAAACCACTCTGGAATCGTTGGATCACCCGCAATATACTCTCTTGGCGTTTTACTCGAACTCGTTTGCGTCTTAAACTTTCGAATATGATCAAATTTACTCAATGTATTCACATCTGTATCAAATACGTGCATTGCTACCTTTTTCCGGCGCTCTTCAGGCAGTTTTTCATATATTTGATGCGTCACAGTACTACCGATTCCACCTAAACCAATTAATATTGTTGGAACTTGTAATGTCATGTGAACCACCTTCCTATTCTTGCTTGTTTGAAAAAAGGGAAAGAGAATCAATACTCCATCCCCTTCTTATCCCTATCTACTATTCACATTCGTACTTGTAAATCTCCTTACCATATCCTCTATCAATTAGTAAAAGTTCATTTGGATATAGTGTCTTATGTTCCATTCCTACTTCATCCTCTGTTATAAACATCCCATCAATAATCATTCCAACTACTTGTGATTCTTTCGCTACAAAGACAGATTTCGAACCTTTCTTCGCTATAAACGTAACGGATTGCACCGTTTTTCTTTCTGCTCTAAATGGGATACCAAAATAATGGTTCCACCATTTATTTCGAAGTAATTCTGGTTCAGATTGATATAGCCAATCTTTCGCTACCTCTTGATCCCATTCATAATACAGTAGTGCCTTCCGGTGAAATCTCGGCCGAACAATCCATCCTAAAACAATGATTCCTACTACTAGCAGTAATAACGTGATAGGAATGACAAACTTAAAAATGAGCGCATATTTTTCATAAAACGGAGCATCTTGAATATGGAATGTTATGTTTTTCTTTACTTCTTGTAACTTTGAATCCCGCATTACGATGGTAGCTTCTACGGTGCCGGTATCTGTAAAATTAAATATGTCGGAGTAATAGGGACGAGGATAAACATAGATTTGGTTTCCATGTTGCTTTATTTCATAATTGATTGATTGTTCAGATGTGACACCAGTAGATTTTAATAGTTTTTTTACAGCTTCTTCTGTCATCGGCTTACCATCTAACTGTGGCTGCAAAACAAATGGTTTACTATTCTCTAAATTTGTCACTTTTTCTTCATAATCTTTTGTAACAGTTTGAAGTGATAATTTTGGTTTCTCAGCTGTTTCAATTTTAAATTCTTTCGTCTGTCTATAAAACCCTTTTATATTCATATGAACTTTCCCGCGTACTAACCCTTTATCAAGCTTAGTTTCGTAATAAAACACATGCCTTTTATCGTCCCACTTCATCGGATATTGTTTTCCGTCTATTTCTACTTCTGCCTGAAAGTAAGAAGACTGAACTGGCAACTCCGTAGGCTTTGCTTCAATAACAGCAGTAACACCTTCGTACATTTTCTCTACATTTTTTTGACTACTATCATCTTTGTCATAAGTAGAAACCGTATAATTAAGCGCCGGTTCAACTAGTACTTGTAGTCCTTCTTTCTCAATGTCCTGGTCCACTTCTATCGTATAAGTTCCTGGTTTAATAACTTCCTGATTTTCCGTACTTATATGAACTATATTTCCGAACAATTTTGCTTCTCCTGGTGCATGTATGGAAAAAGAAGATTGTAATTGTAATGGTTTAGAAATTTGTGTGACCTGATAATCGGGCAGAGAAGGCGATTGTCGTACAAGCGTCATACGTTTTAACGGAAACGGTGTTGTAATCTCTACTTTTTTCCCCACTACTTTCGTTTTGACAATCGATTCAACAGAGGAGAATGGATCACGATTTGCAACTAATGCTGCCACTTGATTTACACTTTTTACAATGCCATCTTCTCCGCTTGACGGCATCGTAACACCATTTATCTCTTTCTTCCATATTTCTTTGAACGTGTTTAATTGTTCTTTTTCTTGTTGTCCTAAATCTTCTTCCATCGTAATTAAGACTGGGTGTAACGATATCTTTTTTGCATCCATTTCTTTCTTAAACTGGGCTAATTTCTGCAAAATTTGTTCTTTTCCGCCAACCTTATCTTTCTCTAAATCATTAAATGCCCCGTCAGTTAATACAATAAGCCAAAATTCACGTTTTCCATCTATATCTGCTTCCTTTTTTATAGATTGCATCGCCGTTTCTACCGCGCTAAATGGAGTATTTAAATACGTTTTCCACGCTCCAATTCCCTCAATTTCTGTTTGCCTTTTATCCTTCGTTAACAAAATGTTTAATGGATCATTCGGCTTACTCATTGGAACGTAAGAAAATTTATCTTTTTCATCTAATAATGCAACTAAACTTTGCAAAGCATAATTGGCATATTTCCAGCGATCGTTATTTCTCATGCTGCCCGAATCGTCATATACAAGTGAAACGACCCTTTCCTTTGCCTCCTCTCCTTTTGCAAAAGCTGATAAAGGTAAACATATAAATAGAAACAACATGAACGTGGCACAAATTCGAATTTTCATGATGAGGCTTCGCCACCTTTGTAGACAAATTCCTATGTTTAAATTTATGAGAGGAAACAAGATATATGACTTGTATTTTAGGACAACTAACCCACCATAACTTTATTATGTAAACAGATTATACACTTGGTAATATTCCTTCTAGCATTCTCTATCCAATTATATAAGTAAAAAAAGCCTGTTTAAGATCCACGCTTAAAACAGACTTTTCCTACTTTTCATTTTAAAAACACATAACAAAAAGTTTGATTTTTGACTTAACACATCACTTCTATTGTAAATCCACCAGGTACTTCAACGTAAAACGTATACGCATGGGCATGCTTAGGAGGCTCGATCAAAAATCCATCTTCCTGCAATCTTTGATTTATCTTATCTACTTGTTCTTCATTTTCTTGTGGAAATCCTACATGAAATGTTTTTGGATACTGAACTTCTTTTCCTTTCATTAAAGTTAGTATAAATCCATCATTGTCACGCATAACTGCAAAGGCATTCCCCCTTGTTCCACTACAAATTAAACCAAAATACCTCTCTAAAAACTCTCTAGATGCTGTTACATCTGTAACTGTTAAATTAAGATGTTTAATTCCCAATCCCCCACCTCATTTCTTAATTTTCTAACATTTTATCATACAAATAAAAAACACGCTTTTCACAGCGTGTTTCATTGCTTTACATACACTTCAACAATCGGATTCTCTTTATTATCCGCATGCAAGCGTATATTCGCTTCACTTGTATTATAAATACTAGCTAATAACATTATCGTTAACACATTAGGTATCTTCGCATCACTTCCGTATTTTCTCTCAAGCCCTTCCTTATATTCAAAATCTAAATCCCCCTGCACATATGTATACACTTCAAAACCATCTTCTAAATTGCAAACTACTGTATCAATAATATCTGCCCCTACTTGCTTCTTCATTTCCTCTCGCAACGCTTCAATAAATTCTTCCCACGGTACTTCGTATGTCTGAAACTGATCTGTAGATTTCATGCCTTTTCCTCCTTATATATCCTCTTCTTATATTTCCCCTTTCCTATAACAATTATGATAGATAGGACATTCGTACAAGCCGCACTTGTCCCCCTTACATATCGTATTACTGTAATGCGGAAGGAGGAAAGAACATGCATAGACAAAAATGTTATGATACATGCCGACGTTATTTCGGAAAAGTTGTTCGGATTGAAGACCATGATGGCCGTATACATTTAGGTAAAATAATCGATTTGACACAAAACTCTGTATGGATTGAACCGATGCAACAGCGCTCATCTTTTGATTCAGGATTCGGATACTATGATGCTTATGCAAACGGTGGTTGTGACCTTTGTGGCGGCCTTAGCAGATGTGATAGTTGCGGATTTGGATGCGGTGGTGGATTCAGCAGTTGCGGATGTGGTGGCCGTGGTTGCGGTAGTTGTGGTGGCGGCGGCTGGGGTGGCGGCGGTTGTGGCTGGGGTGTTGAACTCGGATTTGGTTTCATCTTCGGAATTACATTAGCTGCATTATTTTTCATTTAACATAGTAAAGAGTTGGCTACCTTTAGCCAACTCTTTTTCTTTATTTTTCACATATAAAAATACGATGCCCTAAAATGTGTTGGTACATAAGCCGTACATTTTCATGCTGTACCCATGCCCCATATAACTCATTCGGAATATGTGAGGATACATTCCATTCTGGCTCTTCGACATAGCCAGAGATCGTTTCTGCAATCGTGCCACCGCCAGCAATTGTAATTCTTTTAAAATTTGCTTTCTGAAATAATTGTACCCACTCATTCTCAGTTAATAGTTCTTTCATGCCATATAATTGGGCGATTTTTTCTTCCTCACTCTTATCAATGTGCCTATCAATAATCATTTCAATGACAACAAGCTTACCGTCCTGCTGTAATACACGGTAACACTCCGAGATAACCCTTTCTTTCTCTGTAAAAGCGATGATTGATTCTCCAAGTACGAACTCAAATGAGTTATTCAAACAAGGTAATTGCTCTACACTTCCTTCAATTAATTGTATATCTAACCCTTCAAACAACCATCTATCTTTTGCCTTTTGAATCATAATTTCATTCTTTTCAACAGTTGTTACTTTATAACCAAATTCCCTTGTCATATATGCAGCTGTTTTTCCCGTACCGCAACCTATTTCAAGGACATTCGCTCCATATTTAAAAGGCAGTTGTGCTAACAATTGTTTTGTTAACGTAAAACCACCAGGATGAGCACTTCCTATTCCGTAATAAGCTAGGAAATCGATGTATGTGTTTCGCTTCATAGGACTCTCCTTCAAGTTTTCTATAATACATATATTCATCCTCAAAAAAATAGTGCACAGAAAAAAAAGCATTTTCAAGTGCAATGTTTCAACTTGAAAACGCTTTTTTCTTTTACTATTTCTCTTCTACATACGCCCATTTGAAACTATATTCCGGACTAATATTATGTTTTACAATTCCCTTTACATTTGGTTTCATAACATACGATCTACCACTTTGATATAAAGGTACGAGCGCTACATCTTCTTCAAGTAACAGTTTTTCTGCTTTCCCTAGCTCTGTCCAACGTTTTTTTGCATCAGCCATCCATTCCGTCTTACTTTTATTAATAATGTCATCATATTTTGAATTTGAATAGCTCATCTGATTCTGTGAATTTTTCGTTTCAAACATATCAAGATATGTCATTGGATCCGCATAATCTGGATTCCAGCCGCCATATGAGAAATCATAATCTTGGTCTGATTCTAATTTTAGTTTTTGCTTAAATGGCTGAAGTTTAATATTTACTGTTACACCCTTTAAATTCTTTTCAATTTGATCTTTTACATACTCCCCAACCTTTTTCGCATTACCAGTATCATAATTTAATAGCTCTATTGTCACTTGATCTTTTCCAAGTTCTTTTTTCGCAGCTTCCCAGGCTGCTGCTGCCTTTTTAGAGTCTTGTTTTAAACCATTTTTAAACGTTTCTGCGAAATCTTTACCGTCTGGTCCAGCTGCTAAACCTTTTGGTACTAAATAATCCACTGGTTTTGAACCATCATTTAAAATGACATTCGTTAAAGCTTTCTTATCGATTGATAATGCAATTGCTTCACGTAATTTTTTACTCTTTAACGGTGTATCTTGCCCACCACGTTTTTGATTTAGACGCAAGTAAAAAGTACTTGTTTCTGAATATGCACCAAACTCTTCTTTATTATTTCTATACTTATCAACAAATTCACCTGATAAAAGTGTAAAATCAATCGCACCTGTATCATATAAATTTACTCTTGTAGCTGGTTCTTTTACTACACTATAGTTGATTTCTTCTAGTTTTACAGTCTTTTTATCCCAATACTGATCATTTTTCTTTAATTTCCAACCTTGTTCATGCTTCCAATCAGTAAGTACAAACGGTCCATTATAAACTGTCGTATCAGACTCTAAACCGTATTTATCTCCTTTTTCTTTTACGAACTTTTCATTTAATGGATAGTATGACGCGAATGCCATTAAATTTAAGAAATATGGTACTGGTCTCTCTAGTTCAACTTCCAGCGTATAATCATCTACCGCTTTTACACCTAATGTAGAAACTTCTGCTTTCTCTTGATTTATTGCCTCTGCATTTTTAAGATAGTAAGCAATAAACGCATATTCTGCAGCTGTTTTTGGATCTACTAGACGTTGCCATGCAAATACGAAATCTTTCGCTGTTACAGGATCACCGTTTGACCATTTTGCATCTTTTCGTAATTTGAATGTATATTTTTTGCCATCCTCGCTTTTCGTACTAGATTCTGCCGCCGCTGGAATTGGCTTGTTATCTTTATCTAGACGATATAACCCTTCCATCGTGTTTCCTAAAATTTGAGAACCTAACGTATCTGTATTTTTAGAAGTATCCATCGTCGGAATTTCATTCGTTTCTGTACGATTCATTACTTGCTGTGCCGCATATTTAATATCGGATTTTTTCTCTTCCCCGCCACTATTAGACGTCGTAGTCGTTTTCTTCTCCCCACCAGAAGATCCAGAACATGCTGTTAACGCCACACTCATTGCTAATACTGGTGCTACAACCGCCGTAAACTTTTTCATCTTTTTCTTCATTTTTGTACCCTCCCCAATTATATGTACGAAACTAACTTTGAGAGATTTCTATTTTAAATTATCAGAAAATTATTACTAATTATTATTCTACTAATTTTTCTCGAATTGTAAAGTATTTTTAAAAATATTCATAATAATTAATTTATTTACTTCGATAACAATCTATTACTACTATACGAATTCTCCCACATCTACTATATGTAAGTACCACTTTTCTTATTCTTCTCTATTTAATTTAATAGTAAAAGAGCGTTCTAAAAGTCATTTTGAAGTGACCCCTAAAAGTTAGACACGGTTATTTCATTAGGCAGCTTGATA
>NZ_JBMDKC010000101.1:0-20354 GCF_057809515.1 Bacillus sp. FG16 | reverse complement strand
CTTTTATCAAGCTGCCTAATGAAATAACCGTGTCTAACTTTTAGGGGTCACTTCATAACTACCTGCTTTTTTTTTAATATGTGCGTTTCTTATAAATGCCTTTTCCGCCAACTTGATTCCAGCCGGATTGTACATCCAAACTTTTGTTAACAAACTTCATTTTTTCTTTTCCACCAAAGAGCTTTTCGCCGATGCTATTTGTAATAACACCAATCAATGCTGTTATTCCGATGATGAGGGCAGCAACCGTAATAAAATCAATAAAAAAAGCAATCATTTGCAAACTCCCCCTTTGCCTGTCTGTATGTTTATTGTATGAGATAAAAAATGAAAAAGAAAGAAATGTCAGAAAAATTTTTAGTTTACTTTAGAAATCGTGTAGACAAGAGGGAGAATGTTTGTTAAGATTAGAACAGACGTTCCTTTTTATTCTCATTTACATAGTCTTACATTTCTTAATTGAATTATCAAGAAAAAGTAAGAAAACGTTCTCTTTTTCATAGGGAAGATTATAGATAAATAACTATATATTATATGAAAAATCTATGGGAAGTGAGTATTAAAGGGATTGAAAGTTATTGTTAAAGTACAGCTGAAGTGAGCGTAATCATGTTACATAGCAGTGGAATACACGGAAGAGTTTTCTCAACTAGCAGGAAATTTACTGTATATTTCTTGCAAAATCTATTGTATAATGATTATAGAAGTTACTTATTAAAAGTAATTGTTGTTTATTATAAGTTGTTGCTTACATGAAATGCGATTTTTGTACTTTTCAATAAGACAAGTTATCGCGAAAAATTGCTGAAGTTAGAAATTAAAACTGTATTTAGTACAGAATTTGTACTCTTTAAGGAGAGTGAGCTTTGTATGGTAACATTATATAGTTCTCCAAGCTGTACGTCTTGTAGAAAGGCGAAATTATGGCTAGAGGAAAATCATATTCCTTATACAGAACGTAATATTTTCTCAGATCCATTAACGATTGAGGAAATTAAAGAGATTTTACGTATGACAGAAAGCGGAACGGATGAGATTATTTCTACTCGTTCGAAAGTTTTCCAAGAATTGAATGTAAACTTAGAATCTTTACCACTTCAAGATTTATATAAGATGATTCGTGATTATCCAGGGATTTTACGTCGTCCAATTATGATTGACGAGAAACGCCTTCAAGTTGGTTACAACGAAGACGAAATTCGCCGTTTCTTACCACGTACAGTAAGAACGTTCCAATTACGTGAAGCACAACGTCTTGTAAATTAATTATAATAATATGAAAACCTTCTACCTATTATATAGTAGAAGGTTTTTTTTAATGTTTCACATTGCGTAATCGAACTTGTTTTACGATAAAGCCGATGCATAAAATAGTGAAAATGAACAAATAAGGAATGCTTGCAGTGAAACTTGGGTTGTTATGAAAAAAGGTTGTAAGTCTGTCTTCATGTGTAACCATTTTCCCTGCAGTATAGGCAAGAATCGCTGCACCGCAATAAATGAGGAATGGAAATCGTTCCATAAGTATTAAAATAAGTTTACTGCCCCAAATAATAATAGGGATAGAAATGAGTAAGCCGATTATGACGAGTAAAAATCTCCCGTGAGCTGCACCTGCGATGGCAATAACATTATCAAACCCCATAACGAGATCCGCGAAAACAATTGTCCGCACAGCTTGGAATAAAGTTGTTTTTCCTTGAATAGCAGAAAGGTCGTTGTTATCATCAGTTAATAAATTGACCGCAATTAATGTAAGTAAAACCCCGCCAATCAATTGTAGAAATGGAATGTCGAGTAAATAGACAGCTAGTATAGTAAGGACAATTCTTAGTACGATTGCTAAAAGAGTACCAATCAAAATAGCTTTATTTCGTTTTGATTCAGGTAAATTTCGGCTGGCTAGTGCGATGACGATTGCATTGTCACCACCTAATACAACATCGATACCGACAATCATTAGTACGGATGTTAAAAACTCTAAGTCCATTCGTCTGCCTCCATTTATGATGTTTTAATAAGCGAACTATATGTATGTGATGAAGAAAGTTGTTGTTAAATAATCTCTTCCAATAGAAGTTTCACTTTATTACAGTGTACGGGGGAATGTGGAAATGTATGTCCAAATTTTTTGTGAATAAGAAATCGCTATAATAATATATTTATGTAGAGGATCGAGTAAGGTAGGCATATAACTATTTTTGTAAAATAAATCGATTTTATTTCCCTTCTGGAGAATCTTATCATAAAATGAGAGTACAAGAATCTATTGATTTGTCATATGAGTGGGGAATCCCTTCATAACAATTCTAAGCAGGAAGGGAGAGTTGTATTTTGGATATTGAAAGAATTAATGATCATACGATGAAATTTTTTATTACGTACATTGATATAGAGGACAGAGGATTTAATCGTGAAGAAATTTGGTATGATCGCGAACGAAGTGAAGAGCTCTTTTGGGAGATGATGGACGAAGCTCGTGATCATGACGATTTCTTTATTGATGGGCCGTTATGGATTCAAGTGCAAGCAGTCGATAAAGGGATTGAAGTACTTGTCACGAAAGCAGAGCTTTCAAAGGATGGACAAAAGCTGGAACTACCGATAGGGGTAGACAAAATTATAGATATTCCTCTAGATGAAGGCATCGAATCGTTATTTCAACAAGAATTAGTCGAAGAGGTAGAAGAACAAACAGGAACAAACTTTAATGAAGATGGTACGTTTGGCTTTTTAATTAAATTTAATGATTTTGAAGATGTCATTTCATTAAGTCATCGTCTTATCTTTGAAGATATAAAAGATGAGCTGCATTCATTTGAGGACCGCTATTATGTATATGTGGAATTCGATGAAGTGCTACATGATGAAGAAGAAATCGATCGTATTTTAAGTATTATTTTAGAATATGGAGAAGAATCAACTTTAACAATTCATCGTGTAAGTGAGTATGGGAAACAAATTGTGAAAGAGCATGCGCTTGAAACGATTCGCAATAATTTTCCTGCTAAAACGTAGGCCGATTTCTGTAGTATGAAATCGGCTTTTTATATGAAGAATAGGAAAGCTTTCTTAGTTAGGAGGTAAGAGATGAAAAATACGTTAAAGCTGAT
Organism: Bacillus sp. FG16; assembly: GCF_057809515.1. NCBI lineage: Bacteria > Bacillati > Bacillota > Bacilli > Caryophanales > Bacillaceae > Bacillus > Bacillus sp. FG16. Next base: position 17,241 of record NZ_JBMDKC010000101.1, on the reverse strand, counting down.
CTTCTTTGTCCTGCTATTGTTCGCATTATTTGTTTCGTTACGTATGTTTATTGATGTAGCATTTTATTCAGATGTGATTGGGATAAAAGATGTTTCGATTTTAGGTATTATTAGTATTTTGTTTACAGTATCTGCATTTTTGATTGGTTGTGTTATTTTCTTAGAAAATCGGCATCCATCTAAAACACTTACATGGTTAATTGTGTTAGGTATTTTTCCGGTATTTGGCTTCTTTGCTTATTTATTATTTGGACAAAATTTTCGGAGAAAAAGAATGTTTCAAAAGAAGGCATTACTCGATGAACAGGCATTTTTACAATATAAAGGGCATGAAGATCATGAAGAAAGAATTTTGCGCAATCACAAACATCAGGAGCTATTATTTCGTTTAGCAGATCGATTAGGTGCTTTAAATATTTCATTTCAAACTGAAACGAGAACATTAACAAATGGAGATGAAACGTTTCGGGCTATTTTAGATGGGCTAAAACGAGCGAAACATCACATTCATATGGAATATTACATTGTGCGTGATGATAAATTAGGAACAGAAATTAAAGATATTTTAATACAAAAATCAAACGAGGGCGTTGTTGTTCGCTTTTTATATGATGCGGTTGGAAGTTTTAAGTTATCGAAATCGTATATTGATGAATTAAACGATGCAGGTGTAGAAATGATTCCGTTCTTTCCTGTGCGCTTTCCGATTTTAAACGATAAGATTAATTATCGAAATCATAGGAAAATTGTTGTGATTGATGGGAACGAAGGGTTTGTAGGCGGATTAAATATCGGTGATGAGTATTTAGGGAAAAATAAATATTTTGGCTTCTGGCGAGACACGCATTTGTATTTACGTGGTGAAGCGGTTCAAAGTTTACAGCTTATTTTCCTTCAAGATTGGTTTTATATGACTGGAGAGGCTGTGCTAGCCCCTGAATATTTACAAGCAAAAGCAGTTGAGGGTGATCATTGGGGAGGAGTGCAGTTAGTCGCAGGTGGCCCTGATAATAAGTGGGAAACGATTAAGCATTTATATTTCGCAATGATCGCTTCTGCTCGGAAATCTATTTGGATTGCAACGCCGTATTTTATTCCGGATGATGATATTTTATCCGCATTAAAGGTTGCTGCACTTGCTGGTATTGATGTTCGTTTATTAATGCCGAGTAAACCCGATAAGCGTACTGTCTTTTACGCATCGAGATCGTACTTCCCAGAGCTTTTAGACGCAGGAGTAAAGATATATGAATACGAAAAAGGTTTTCTTCATAGTAAAATTGTCATCGTTGATTCTGATTTAGCTTCAATTGGGACAGCTAATATGGATATGAGAAGTTTTCATTTGAATTTTGAAGTAAATGCCTTTTTATATGATACAGATAGCATTAAAAGACTTGTTCAAGACTTTAAAGATGACTTAGAAGAATCAAGTGAAATTCATGTTGATCATTTTCATAAAAGACGTCTTCATAGACGAATTGTTGAATCAACGTATCGGTTATTATCACCTTTATTATAAAAAGAGATGTCCGAAATTGGGACATCTCTTTTTTAAAAGGAATTTGTAACAAATTGTAGAATATAAGGAGCTGAAAGGGTGTGATTACGATATTTATCGCTAAAAGAGAAACCGGAGAAAAAATTCATTTACTCTATAATTGTAATGAAGAGCTTTTGCGCCGTATGCGCCAACAGGAACGATTCTTTTGTGTAGCTTGTGGAAAGGAAGTGCAAATGAAATTAGGAAAACAAAAAAGTTGGCATTTTGCTCATAAAAAAGTGGATTCATGTCTTGCCTTTTATGAAGCGGAATCAACGTATCATATGCACGGTAAAGAATTGTTATATAGATGGTTCAAACATCAAAACTTTCAGGTGGATATAGAGTACTACCTTCCAGAAATTAAGCAACGACCAGATGTTTTTGTAGAGAGGGCGGGCAGAAAAATTGCAATTGAATACCAATGCGCAAACCTCGCTATAGAGCAGCTGTATAAAAGAACATATTCGTATTGGCAAGCTGGTATACAGGTCATTTGGATCGCTGGTGGAAATCAATTGAAAAAGCAATCTGCATATTGGATGAAATTCTCCTCACTTATGGCTTTCTCCTTACAATCTTATCCTCAACCATTTCTTATTTTCTTCTGTTCGAAAGAAAAATCATTTATGAAATGTGCATTTGTCACTCCATTTTCTACAAACATCTTTTTCGCGCATACTGTATATTTACCAACCGATAAAACTACTTTTGAAATGCTTTTTTCTCCGGTTCCTTTCGAGAAAGAAATACTAAGGGAAGAGTGGAAGAAGAGAAAGAAATACTTTCGCCAAAATGCCCTGCCGATTTGGAATTATAATTATAAGTCATTATTACGCCTCTTATATCAATTTAAATGTACCCCAGCGAGCTTTCCTTCTGAAATTGGTGTTCCACTTCCTTCTGGATTTGCTTTTCAAACAAACCCATTTATATGGCAAGCTTTTCTATATATGAAGTGTATAGGGGAGCTTGCAGTAGGAGAGTGTATTTCTCTTCAATACGTGTGTAGTTATGTAAAAAGGTATACGAAAAGGCGGATACTTCCGTACTTTTCACAGCAAACATGGAAAGTGGCAGTTAATGAATATATGACATTTTTATGCTATATAGGTGTATTGCATAAAGTGGGAACTTATACGTACCGAAAAATAAGGGGTGTAGTGATGTTAAAAACAGAGGAGGAAATTATGAAACATGATGAGATTTGCTTAATACATGCGCTATCTTTATTTGAGGCAAATTTTAACATGAGAGGAGGAAAAGGGGATATAATAAAGAATGATTGTGAAGGAATTACATAAGAAAAAAACGAATTGTACTTAAGTAGAGATATTTAAAGGAGGGCTTAAAGGATGTCTGAACAAAACAAAGCGAAAGCATTACCAGATCGCAACGAGATTGAAGAAGCAAGTACGTGGCGATTAGAAGATATTTTCCAAACGGATGCAGAATGGGAAAAAGAATTCCAGGCTATTAAAGAGCTATTGCCGAAGTTAACTGAATTTAAAGGGAAACTTGGTGACTCTGCGGACAATTTACTTGAGGCATTGCAATATGAAGATGAAATTTCAATGCGATTAGGTAAGCTATATACATATGCTCATATGCGTTACGATCAAGATACAACAAACTCTGTATATCAAGCATTAAATGATCGCGCAACAAATTTATATTCACAAGTATCTAGTAGCACAGCGTATATTGTGCCTGAAATTTTATTGATTTCAGAAGATACACTGCAAACATTCTTGAAGGAAAATAGAGATTTAAGTGTATATGAACATGCATTAGAAGAAATTACACGTCAACGCCCGCACGTATTATCAGAAGCTGAGGAAGCTTTATTAGCGGAAGCATCTGAAGTAATGAGTTCATCAAGCAATACTTTCGGTATGTTGAATAACGCGGATTTAAAATTCCCATCTATTAAAGGTGAAGACGGAGAAGAAATAGAAATTACACATGGTCGTTACATTCAGTTTTTAGAAAGTGATGATCCTCGTGTTCGCGAAGATGCATTTAAAGCTGTATATGAAACGTATGGGAAATTTAAAAACACATTCGCAAGTACGTTAAGCGGAGCAGTAAAACGTAATAATTTCAATGCACGTGTTCGTAAATATGATTCTGCTCGCCAAGCTGCACTGAGCAATAATAATATTCCGGAAGCAGTATACGATCAACTCGTTGAAACGGTAAATGACAATTTACATTTATTACACCGTTACATCGATATTCGTAAGCGTGCATTAGGACTTGATGAGCTTCATATGTATGATTTATATACACCACTTGTACCAGAAGTGAAAATGAATGTGAAATACGAAGAAGCGCAAGACCTTTTATTAAAATCTTTAAACGTACTTGGTGATGAATATGTTGATATTTTGAAGGAAGCATATGAAAATCGCTGGGTAGATGTGTATGAGAATAAAGGAAAACGAAGCGGGGCATATTCATCTGGTGCATATGGAACAAATCCGTATATTTTAATGAACTGGCATGATAATGTAAATAATTTATTTACACTTGCTCATGAGTTTGGTCATTCGGTGCATAGTTACTATACAAGAAAAACACAACCGCACGTATATGGTGATTATTCCATCTTCGTAGCAGAAGTGGCATCAACTTGTAATGAAGCGCTTCTAAATGATTATTTACTAAAAACGACAGAAGATAAGAAAGAGCGTCTATATTTATTAAATCATTATTTAGAAGGATTCCGTGGTACTGTATTCCGTCAAACGATGTTTGCAGAGTTTGAACATATTATTCATAAGAAAGTACAAGAAGGACATGCAGTTACGCCAGATATGCTAACGGAAATCTACTACGATTTAAATAAGAAATATTTCGGTGAGGCTTTAGTAATCGACGAAGAGATTGGTTTAGAATGGTCTCGTATTCCGCACTTCTACTACAACTATTACGTATATCAATACGCAACAGGATTTAGTGCAGCGACAGCTCTATCTAAACAGATTTTAGAAGAAGGACAACCAGCAGTAGAACGTTATATTAACGAGTTCTTAAAAGCAGGAAGCTCTGATTATCCAATTGAAGTGCTGAAAAAAGCAGGAGTAGATATGGCATCTCCTGAACCAGTAAAAGAGGCATTACAAGTATTTGAAGAGAAATTAAATGAGTTAGAAGCATTATTATTTGAAGAAAAGTAATGAAAAAAGACGAGGGATTGTACCCTCGTCTTTTTTGTTGAATAGATTATATGTCGATGTTTGTCGAAAAAACAAGGTGGATTTCTTTGTTTTTTTAACTGAAAGGATAGTTTTACGGCTGATTTTTGAAATTAAAACCCTTTGAATCGTTTTTTATGATTGAAATAAGAGAGAGTGATCACGATGATTCCGAATAAAAGAGGTAAGGCAATAATTTTAGGAAAAGCTTGTAGCAGAGAGAGGATGTACAAGAAAAAAGAAACGATGACAGCTAGAAAGAGAAGAGCAATATAAGATTTTTTCATAAATAAACCCCCTAAATGACCTTTTTTATAGCTTATTCAAAAATGAAAACGTTTAGAATGTGACAAAAGTGTGAAATTCGACAAAAGGGGTTGTCATCTGGCGTCGAATCTTGTAATATAATAAGCGTGAACGAATTCACATACAAACATATACCCCTTTGTTTGAACGTGAAAATTTCTCCCATCCCCTTTAATATTTTTATAAGCCGTAAAGAAAAAGACCTGGTGTTTACACCAGGTCTTTTTCTTTTGCTATCCATTTCCAATAACGTTCGCATTTTACTTCAATCATTTGTACTTTTCGTTTCAGTTGTAATTTTTTAAGTTCGCGCTCAATTTCTTGTTGCGAACAGTCATAAATAAATGCTACTTCTTTTGAAGATATAAATTGTGTTGCTTCTAGTAACACTTCTAAAGGTGGTAATGGTTCTGGCTCAATTTCACATTTTACAAGTTCTTTTAATAATTGTACGTATACATCGTAGGAATAATTTCCAGCGATTTTAATACCTTCTTCATCTGAATTCGCATGAAAAAAGACGAGGGAGGGTATTTCTGTAATATGCATCTCATTCGTGAATTTCAAGTCACATTGGAAAGCTTTTTTTGCACTAGCAGAATGTAGATCTTTTTTAAATTCTTCTACATCAATATTGCTATCTTTCGCACATGCAAGTAATAGTTCGCAGTCAGGGTTTGATACATTTTCAAGGAAAATGTATTCTTGGAGTTTTCGCAAAAACTTCGAACCTGCTTTTCGGCCCTGTAACTCCGCTACCTTAATTGCCATCGAAACTAAATATGGTGTTGACGATGCTTCTTGCATATGTACCTTTCCATCACATGAAAAACCTTGTAAACTTGTTGTCTTTTCCCACACAAATCGAATATTAGCAGGTTTATTCCATTTGTGTGAGGAAGCGTTCGTTCCATCCACTTTTCCTGTTACGATATGACGAATAGAGAAGTATTTCCCGTATTCAAGCCATAGTTTAATAATAAAAGGCTCAATTTCCCAGCAATCTTTACAAAGTGGATCAATAAATAAATATGCTTCTACAGACTTATGCTCGCATGCGGAAGGAGATGGCATATTTATATGCTTTGCTTCCTGCTTATCCATTACACTTCACCTGTTTCGTTTGGAGTATTAACCATATGCTGAGCGGTTAATGCTAAACGTTCAAAAACAAACTCTCTTATATGACCATGCACCCCAGTATCGTCCATTGCTTGCTCCATACATGATAGCCAAGCCTCTGCTCGTTTTGGAGTAATCTCAAACGGAAGATGGCGTGCTCTTAACATAGGATGACCATGTTCTTCAGTGTACAAATTAGGACCACCTAAATATTGTGTTAAAAATTGCTTCTGCTTCCTAGCGGTTTCTGTTAAATCTTCCGGGAAGATGGGAGATAAGTCAGGGTGTTTACTGACATAGGAATAAAATGTATCTACTAATATTGCAATGCATTGCTCACCGCCAATTGCTTCAAATGGTGTCATCGGTTGCTTGCTCATCCTTTATAAACTCCTTTTTCCATGAAATGTATATCTATTGTAGCAATGGAATGTTCGAGAGGGCAAATAAACAGCCTTCTCAAACATTCTTTGCTTATTCTACGGATGTAAATTTTTTTAGTGAGGTATATCCACTAGCGAAACATATTCACTAGTGGAATTTTCACTTTAGCGTGCTTTGTTTTGTTTGGCAAGGAAAAAGCGTTTTACTTTGTTATTTGTATGACGAACAGGTATGTTATGTTGCGTTAATAAATGAATAAATGCAGCTTTTCCTGTTTCTTCATCTTGCACTTCAAATTCAATTTCATAATCATCGTGATTGTAATAGAAACTATGATCAAAGACAAGCGTTCCACCTTTAAATAATGTTTCGGCTCTTTCTGTTGTTAAACTACCCATATATGTTAAAGCAGAAACAGGAATTTGTAATTTGTGTAGTTGATCTACTACTGCTCCTTGAATGATTGTGTTTGTTTCCATCATCATTTTTGCTTCGTCTTCTGTTACGACTTGATGCGTTTCTAATAAGCCGATTTCTGCAGGTTGTTTCAACGTTAACGTATAAGTTTCTCCTTTATGACGAATACGAAGTGCAGAGCCAGCTTCTTTTAAAGAGAAGTCAGGTGTTTCAAAGTAGTGATTCACTTGTTTCGTAAATGCTTCAATAGAAAACGATTTACATAATGTATCGAATTCTTCTTTTGTAACGATATTTTTGAATTCAATTTCAATTTCTTGTGTCATTGTATGATCTCCTTTTGAAAAATAATTCTTTACACATTATCGCTTTTTCATAAATTTGGTTCAATGTTTTATTTGTTTGAGTCCATGTTATGATACAATAATACTGTTAAGTAAGACAGGAAGTTGAGATGGAGGAGTTAGAGCATGCAAAATAAAATCCAAGTTAAGAGCGTAGAAAAGAGAGAGAATGCTCTTATTTTTTGTGCGGAAAATAGTGAAATAGAGGTAAAGGAGTTAAGTGCGCGTAATCACGTACTTGTAGACTCAGACAATTTATCATTTTTATATATCTTAGAAAACGAATCATCTTTCATTTATGTAAGTATTCCGCACACATGCTGGGAAGCAATGCATGAAGCGATGAATAATGATGTGGTCATGTTCGTCCGCGTGAATGACATTGAAATGGAATTAGAAGGATTAAAAGAAGAAGTAGAATATTTAGTTGAAAATATTGAAGGTAATGCAAATTACGGAGAAGAACTAGTAACTGCTGTAGAAAAAGTATTTCTATAAGCAAATGGATTGATTTTGGTGGTGGTTGAAATGAATCGAAATTGGGAAGAATTTTTAGCACCTTACCACCAAGCGGTGGCAGAGCTGAAAGTGAAACTAAAAGGAATGCGTACTCAATTTGCAATGTTAACAGAGCATTCTCCAATTGAGTTTGTAACAGGAAGGGTAAAGTCGGTTGCAAGTATTATTGATAAAGCGGAGAAGAGAAATGTACCGCTAGACCGATTGAGAGAAGATATGCAGGATATTGCTGGGCTTAGAATGATGTGTCAATTTGTTGATGAGATTAAGCCTGTTGTAGAATATCTTCGAAAACGAAATGACTTTGAAATCGTGGAAGAACGTGATTATGTCACGCAAAAGAAAGATAGCGGTTATCGTTCTTATCATGTTGTCATTAGTTATCCTGTTCAAACGATTCAGGGTGAACAAAAAGTATTGGTAGAAATCCAAATACGCACGCTAGCAATGAACTTTTGGGCAACAATTGAGCATTCTTTAAATTATAAATATAGTGGACGTTTTCCTGAAGATATTAAAATACGCTTGCAACGTGCAGCTGAAGCGGCGTTTTTATTAGATGAAGAAATGTCTTCTATTCGTCTTGAAATTCAAGAAGCGCAAAAGGCTTTTTCAAGAAAGCAAGAAACGAAAGATTCCGAATCATAAACTAAAGGGTGTTGGGCGATGAAATTTACAATTATGTCAAAGGGAGATCAATCATCAGATACACTGGCAAGCACGATGAAAGAGTACTTGCTAGATTTTGGATTTATAATGGATGAAAAGGAACCCGATATTGTAATTTCTGTTGGGGGAGATGGAACGCTTTTGTATGCGTTTCATCGTTATTATAATCGATTGGATGAAACAGCATTTGTTGGTGTACATACAGGACATTTAGGTTTCTATGCAGATTGGTTACCGACAGAAGTAGAGAAATTAGTAATTGCGATTGCAAAAACACCATTCCAAGTGGTGGAATATCCGCTTTTAGAAGTTATTATTCGCTATGTGAATGGAAGTAAAGAGTCACAGTATTTAGCGATGAATGAAGCGACTGTAAAAAGTGCAGAAGGTACATTAGTAACAGAAGTAGAAATACGCGGAGAATATTTTGAAACATTCCGCGGGGACGGCCTTTGTATTTCTACTCCTTCAGGAAGTACTGCGTATAATAAAGCGCTTGGCGGAGCAATTATTCACCCATCTATTGAAGCGATTCAAATTGCAGAAATGGCGTCCATTAACAATCGTGTGTTTCGTACTGTAGGATCGCCACTCGTATTGCCGAAGCATCATACATGTGTGTTAAAGCCGGCTGCAGGAATGAACTTACAAATTACAGTGGATCATTTAACGATGGTTCATCAAGATGTGAAATCAATCCAGTATCGCGTCGCAAACGAGAAAGTACGATTTGTTCGTTTCCGCCCGTTCCCGTTCTGGAAACGAGTTCGTGACTCGTTTGTTGCAGATAAATAGAAAGGGTTATATATTTGAACAGATTTACATTGAAATGGGATATAGGGCTGGCTGAAGAGGGAACTTTAGTTAGGGAATTTTTGAAAACGAAAGGTATTTCTAAAGCCGCTTTAACGGATATAAAGTTTCACGGCGGGGCAATTGAAGTAAATAGTCAACATGCGAGTGTTCGTCATCAGTTGCGCGCTGGTGAAGAATTACGTGTCTTTTTTCCAGTGGAGGAAAGAAGTGAAGGGATGATGGCAGAAGATATCCCTTTATGCATTGTATATGAAGATGATGCGGTTCTTATCATTAATAAAGAGGCGAACATGTCAACGATTCCGTCTAGAGAACATCCGACAGGGAGTGTTGCCAATGCGATTTTATCTCATTATGATAAGCAGCATCTGGCAAGTACAGTGCACATTGTAACACGGTTAGATCGTGATACTTCAGGGCTTATGCTTATTGCAAAAAATCGTTTCGTGCATCATCTTTTATCGAAGCAACATCAACAAAAAGCTGTGAAACGAACGTATGAAGCAATTGTTCACGGTGAGATGGTAGAACGAGAAGGAATGATTGATGCGCCAATTGGTCGAAAATCTGATAGCATTATTGAGCGAACGGTTTGTGAGGATGGACAAAGGGCAGTTACTCATTTTAAAGTAATTGATAGTACATATCATAAGACACATGTAGCGCTTGAGCTTGAGACAGGAAGAACGCATCAAATTCGTGTGCATATGGCTCATATAGGACATCCATTACTCGGTGATAACTTATATGGAGGAAGAAGAGATGAAATGAAACGGCAAGCACTTCATAGTAAATCTTTGACGTTTTATCATCCTATTTTAGAGAAAGAAATGTCTTTCTCTATAAAGATTCCAAGCGATATGCAAGAATTACTTATGAATACTTAAAAAGGGAGCAAAATTCTTATATTATAAAGAATTTTGCTCCCTTTTTTCTTAGCGGAATAATATTAAAATTTGGTTTTCACCCGTACGCTTTATAACGAAAAATCCACTTTCGGCTTTTGTAGCAATGCCATTGTCATTTGGACGACAATATCCATGCGTTTCGCAAGTGCCGTCATCACGTACTAATATTTGCCCAATTAATCCGACAGGAAGCCACTCCGCGCGATCTTTTCTTGCTACATATTTGCAAGCTGGATCCCATTCTGTATTTAAAAGAGGTTGTATTTCTTCGGTTTCCGTCCATACATATTGGCGTTTTCCAAAGTTATCTGTTTTATAACGTTTTTGCCAACTTAAAGCCCCGCTATTTCCTATAAGTGCAGGGGTTGCACTAGATATTCCTAAAATGAACGAATCGTGTGAAGTAGCGATCCGAATTTTTTCTTCGCTACTAAATGTAACGAAATAACCGATATCAATAGGCTTATGGTCTTCTGTTTCAAACATTTGTGCAAAATCCGTTCCGCTTGCATTGTAAGACGCGCCCTCAATGTACATTTCTCCATTATGGGCAAGCCATTTAGCACCGATATTATGGTCGGTGTCGTTTACACCATTTGCAATAAACCAAGAATAAGCTTCTTCTGCAGTGCCGAAGCGCCCCATAATATGGCTACCTGCAAAATGAGCTGTTGATGTATGATGACCTTCCGCATGAGAAGAGGATCCGTTAGCGATAGTTGCGGTTCCTTCTGCGTGTGCTGCTTCGCCTAAAGCAATCGTCTGTTTACCCTCCGCATGAGAATAAGCACCGCCTGCTGTCGTTTCACTTCCCTCACTATGCGAACTATGTCCAGTTGCTTTTGAGTTTGATCCTTCTGCATGAGAGAAAGAACCTTTTGCGTGTGTTAATAAGCCTTCCGCATGTGCTGCCATGCCCTCCGCATGAGAGTGAAGCCCTTCCGCATATGCATATCGGCCGCCCCTTTTAACTTTTGTATTTTCAGGTGTAGGCGTCTCAATTATGAGTGGTTTTTCAGTTTGTATATCATTCGATGAAGCTAATGCTTCTTTTATTTTTTTTACTTTGTTTATAATAGCAGCTGGAATTTCTGGTTCCACTTTTTTATTTATTGCTGCAGAAATATTTTCTTCCGCCTTTTCTTCTGTTTGGTTAGAATGTAGTACCTGTTCATCTTGATTTGAGAGCTGTTTATTTTTTTGTTGCATCTTTATTTTTTTACGATCGATTATGCGGCTCATCACAGCATTTTCTAAAGAGACATATGTTGGTTTTACTTTGCTTTTTTTTGATGACTCTTGTTCTTCCAGCTCTTCTATCGCTGCAGCCCGAATACTACACCAGTTGTTAATTCCGTACATGGGCAGATATAAAGGGGGAAATTTTCTTTTTTGTTTAGAAGATTTTTTCTTCATTCTGTCACCTCCTGCGACATTATATGTAGGGTAATTAAAAAAAGATGCACTTTATTGCATCTTTTTTTAATTACTTTACCTAGTTTTATATGAAATCTGCCTAAATAATACAGTAATCTCTCGCTAAGTAAGGTAGTTATGAAATTGGACGGAATTTCTCAGCGACAAAAGGTAACGAAGAAGGGACAGAGATAGTCTCCATTTCAGGATAACGTAATCCGGTTAATTTGCCTCCAAATACAGCACCAGTATCAATATTGACTGTCTGATTGACGAATCGAGGTTCTTTTACTGGTGTATGTCCATATACAATCCAAGCTTGTCCCTTGTATTCTTGCGCCCAATCGCGACGGACAGGTGAGCCATCGGCATGCTTTTCTCCTGTAATATCGCCATATAATACAAAGGTTTGTACTTTTTTATCTCGTCTTCCTATGTAATCTTGCTGAATCCCAGCGTGACATACGATTACTCTTTTTTTATCTAGTATGTGGTAGAGCGGTGATTGCTCATAAAGAGTGATAAACTTTTCTTTTATAATGTTTTGCTTATGAGAAGGAAGTGCCTCATATTCAGCAACAGTTGTTTCAAGTCCGTGAGCGATTGTTACATTACGCCCAAGGAAAAATCGATATAGTTTATTACAGTGATTTCCAGGAGCGTAATAAGCTTCTTTTTTATGTATGACAAGTTCCCATACAATTTCAATCATACGTAATGAATGAGGACCACGGTCTGTAATATCACCAACGAATGCAAGTTTACGTTGTTCAGGGTGAATCGGTAGACCGCTACTCCAGTTATATCCTAGTTTCTCTGTTAAATTTTGAAACTCTTGGAAGCATCCATGAATATCTCCTATAATGTCATATTTCATATTTAAACCTCCATCGTATTTTTCATTAGTATATCTAAAAAAAGATAGAGATAAAAATATAGCGTTTTTCTGTTGTTCATTTAAACATAAAGATTTTCGTTCTTGAGCGAACATTTAAAATGAATCCAATCGCAATCATGTATGTAAGCAGTGAACTTCCTCCGTAGCTCATAAGAGGTAATGTTATCCCTGTAATGGGAAGTAATCCGATTGTCATCCCGATATTTTGGAATACTTGGAAAGTAAACATTCCGATTGTACCAGCGCAAATGTAACTACCGAAAGGGTCATTACTTTCTAAAGCGATATGAATCATTCGAAAAATGAGTAAGAAAAAAAGTGAAATAATGACACTTGCGCCTAGAAATCCAAATTGTTCAGCGACATTAGTGAAAATAAAATCTGTATGTGGTTCCGGAAAATATACTTGTCCATTTTCCCACCCTTTTCCTTGCATTTCTCCGGATCCAGTCGCTAAGAATGCTTGTCTTAATTGATAGCCTTGCGCATCATATTTGTAAGGTGCTAACCATCCGTAGAAGCGATTTAATTGATATTCTTTTAAAATGTGTGCTTTAAAGAAATCTGTGTGAGTAAAAAAAATATATATTAATGTAGATCCAGCCACGAAAGTACCTGAAACTAATCCGAAAATAAAACGCCATCGTATGCCAGAAACTAGTATCATTGCTGCAAGCATCGCTGAAATGACCATTGTGTTTCCTAAATCTGGTTCTTTTGCAATAAGTAGTAGTGGTGGCAAGCTTGTCGCAAATATTTTTCCAAGTAATAAAAAATCGTCACGCATTGTTCGAGAAAAATATTTCTCATTATGATTTGCTATAATTCGTCCAATGACGATAATTAAAAATAATTTCATAATTTCAGAAGGCTGAAAATTTCCGATACCTGGGAGCCTGTACCAAGCGGTAGCGCCTTTAATTGTAACAGCACCTGGTACTTGAAGTTCTAGTCCAATAAGTAGTACCATTGCAAAGCTATACAAATACCAAGCAATTTTTTGATAACGATCGAAATCAATAATCATAATAACACCAATGGCTATAAATCCAATGAAGTACCATTGGATTTGCTTTAGTACAAAATTGACGTTTTGTAAAAATGGCGGTAAAGAGGCTTGCGCACTTGCAATAGCACAACAACTAACAATCCCAATGGCAAATAAAATAAATAGTAATACGTAGTCTATTTGATATTGAGAATTTGGATCTTTCAATGTAGGTATTCCTTTCTACTGCTCTTTATAGTAATGGATTTTATAGTATGAGAAAGAATGTATGAACTATACGAATGATTCACATATAGTCCATACACTTTTAATTTTGCAGAGTAGTTTAATTGTTTAACTCTTTAATAATTATATCCAAACAATGTGAAAGACGTACATGTGCGTCAGGAAAAATATCTATTTGATGAAGATAGTATTTTAAGGAACTTTTACACCATTGGTAAGCACTAAGTAGAGCTGCTCTATAGTCCGTAGTATTTTGTAAAAAGCCATATTCTTTTGCTGTTATAACGAGGTGTGTGAAATCTTCACAACCTTGAAGGAGCTTATTGTGTATTTGTTGTCCAGCATGGTAGCGAAATTGACTTAAAGGCTCAGAAATGTATATTGCATTTCCTTTAGAAAGTAAAGAAATCCATGAGGCCATATCGACACTACAAGAATATTGTCGCTCTTTAAGGGTGCCAAAAGGCTCAGTGAGAAATTTTTTTCGGAACAAAGTAGTTGTAGGCTCACCGATAATGTTGTGCCCGCCCTTTAACATCCAATTACCTAAAAATATCCCGTTTAAGGGGGTGTCTTCACTATATAACCTTTGTGTTGGATGGGCATCACCGATTAGATTTCCACAATCATCAATACGTACTCGATAAGAAGTAACAAGAGCAAGATTTTTATTGAAATCTTGCTCAAAATAGGCCATCATTTTTTGTATTTTATGCTTATAAAACACGTCATCGTCCATTAAAAAATTTATATACTCACCATTTGATTTTTCTATGAGCATAAGGTCATTGTGAAATTGTCCTAGAGTAGGTAGATTTCGAATGTATGTTATATTTTTATAATTTGGTAAGTATTGTTCGTGTATTAAAGTTTCTGTTTCATCATTTGTACTATCATCACCGATGATGATTTCAATATTTGAATAAGTTTGTGCCAATGCACTTTCTAGAGCGATTTTGAAATAATGGGGTCGATTATAAGTGGGAATAAGGATGGAAACGAGAGGTAGATCCTTTTCACTCGTCATACATAACTTCCTTTCAGAAGCTTTTTTTTGTAAGAACAATATCTTGGTAACTTGTATATTCATGTCTGCCGCACCATAAACCATAATGCGGCTTATTGATTACTTCTAGGCCGTACTTATTCAATAGATTGTAAATATCTGTCTCAGGATAAGCAACTGCGAAGTTGGGAATATCTTTATTTACAACGTAGCAATTTTCAATTCGATCATAAAAACCTAATGTACTTTGTCCTGCATTTAAATAATAGGATGATTCAGGATTTATTAGAAAGAATGTAATGAAACATCTCCCATCTTTTTTTAATACACGTACAATTTCAGATACGTAATGTTCTAATTCTTTTGGGAGAAGATGCGTAAATACAGAAGTTAAAAAGATAAAATCGAATGTCCCGTCCTCATAGGGGAAACGATATTGAGAGGCATCTTCTTTACCCTCTGGATTATAGAATTGATTGTATATGTCAACATGTTCAAAATGAAAATTATTACGCATAGTTGAAATGTTATTTTGACACCAAGTAATCCCATCTTTAAACAAATCAAATCCATAATACGCTCCATCAGCAGTTAAGTAATTCATTAATGGTACAGCCATTCGGCCGACGCCGCAGCCTACATCTAATACTTTTTCGTTTGATTTTAAAGCGCCAATTTGAATAAAATGCTTTAGGAACTCTTTTCCAACCTTTTTGAAGTCGCCACCTACATATTGGACGAGTTCAGGAGGGGGAGTAAAGTTATTTCTTTGTCAAGTTCGCTCATGAATATGCCCCTTTCTTGTGTAAAAAGATGCAGTAAACAGTATCTGTTTTATCCAGTTGTTTGCAGTAACTCTATTAATAAAATTTTCAATTTGTAGTGAGAGAACACAGGAAAACGATTGTTATATGTAAGGAGATTCCGAAAAAATACTTTATTGGGTTAGAAGTGAGAGAAGGATGAGTGAAAATGGAATCTCCTATAGATTAAATCTTTTTTATTCTTTTCTCCAATAAACGCCAAATACATCAATTTTAGTAATAGGGGCTTTTAAATTTCGTTGATTTCTAAAGTCTGTCACAGCTTCAGCGCATGGCGGTAGCCCGTAGTCATCGATAATTATATAGCCACCTTTAGAAACTTTATCATATAAATTCACGAGACCATCCATGGTGGATTCGTACATATCACCATCAAGCCGTGCAATTGCTATTTTTTCAATTGGTGCTGTTGGTAAAGTATCTTTAAACCAACCTTTTAAAAATTTTACTTGATTATTTAGTAAATCATATTTTTTAAAATTCTCTTGTACTTGTTCTAAAGAGACGCGCAAGTAATCAAATGTGTGTAAATAATCACCGTAATCTTTTGGATATTGTTCTAGATTCGGTGCTGGCAAACCTTCAAATGAATCTGCGACCCAAACATTACGATTCGTAATGTTGTTTGCTTGTAAAAAACCATTCATAAAAATGCATGATCCTCCGCGCCATACACCTGTTTCAATAAAATCTCCTTCTATATTTTCACGAACAACGGTTTCCATTGCCTCTTGTAATTGGTTCATACGTTCTCGACCGATCATGCTATGTGCTGCTCTTGGCCAATCCACTCCATCATGACGTTCACTTTTTGAAACATTTGGTTTTACAATTTTTAAGTTATGGTTTTCGGCATATTGTTTAATGAATAAAGGGAGGGGGACTGTAACTGGTTCGAATTCTAGTTCTTTCGAAATATGTAGAGATGCGGGTAAGTATGCCTCATATTCTAACCATATTTCAAATAAAATTGTTTTCTTTAGCAATTCGAGATAAAGCTGAACAGCAGATTTACTTTCCATATTTGTGCCTCCTGCAAAATGTCATACAACAATATGATTATGTAGATAGCGAATGTTTCATGATTGAATTTGAAATTGAAAAAGCAGTAAAACTGATATCAGTTTTACTGCTAAGTAAAAAATTAAGCAACTTTTTCAATAATAATGGATGCGTTCGTACCAAGAGCTAATGATAGCCCAAGCCCTGTAACAATTACTTCAACTAATGATGGAGTTGTCGTAATTTGCGTAATTGCTTGAACAACGATAGGTGCTCCAACTGAGATTAAAGTGGCCCCAGTACCTGGAACAGATACCCCATTTACTTGGATTGTAAGTCCTCCTAATAGACTTATTGCCGCAGTATATACGATAACAGTGATTTTATAGAATCCAGTTTCACTAATTACGAAAGTATCAGGATCTAATTGAGAAATTGCTGTGCCAAACTGAGATCCAACAGTATTAAATGGTACTGGATCATTAATTCCAAAATCTAATGAAATCCCACCGGAGTTAAATGCATACAATCCTGCTGGAAGCCCTAGTCCGGATGGTCCAGTAGGCCCGGTAGGTCCAGTAGGTCCAGTAGCCCCAGTGTCACCAGTAGGCCCGGTAGGTCCAGTAGCCCCAG